>JAJRUL010000063.1 GCA_024277795.1 Candidatus Zixiibacteriota bacterium | reverse complement strand
GACTCTAAGAACACCCGTAACTTTGCCTCAGCATTTTCACCATCACACGGAGCGACATAAAAAAGCAATTCTGTAGTAGGTAGAGACTCTTCTTCTTCAAGTACAAGTCCACTTGTTATGTTTTCTACAATATAGTCACATACCAAATCAACATCTTGCTTCTGCAATGTAAGAGAGATCTCTGTATATGAATCAGGTTCTTTGTTTTCTTTCTGATTCATACATTATACTCCGAGTGATTCGCGCAATTTCTGAAAGAATGATTTGTTGCTAGCAGGAGGAACAAAAGAATCAGACTTCTCCAACTCCTGAAGCAAAGCTTTGTCATGAGCATTCAACTTCGACGGAACCCACACGATCAACTTCACCAATTGATCTCCACGACCGTTACGTTGTAAATGAGGAATCCCTTTCCCTTTCATCCTCAACACCTGCCCTGACTGCGAACCGTGAGGCACCTTCAAGACAGCTTTACCCTGTAGCGTAGGGACCTCCACCTCACCACCCAATGCGGCTGTAACAAATGAAATAGGATGTTCAAGGATAACATCATCTGCTCGCCGTGTTAAATGTTCATGTTCGATCTCTTCAAAAACACATATCAGATCACCTGACTCCCCATTTGAGGGTGCAACATTACCACCATTTTCAATAGTCATGTAGTTACCTGAAGCAACTCCGGCAGGAACTTTAATATTCACCTCATTACTTCCACGAACTCGCCCTTCCCCTCGACAAGTTTTACACGGCTCTGCTATAATCTCACCTTGTCCTCTACATATGTCACAGGTTGTAACCTGCTGGACTGTTCCGAGGAAAGTTCTTGTAACACGGCGAATTTGCCCAGCACCTTTACACTGATGGCACGTTTTCCTGGATGATCCCGCTGCTAGACCAGACCCTCCACATGGATCACAAGTAACAAGACGCTTTACCTTTACTGTTTTTTCAACACCTTCGGCTATCTCCTCTAGTGTGAGCTTAATACGAATCCGAAGGTCTTCGCCTCGATTACGTCGTTGTCCGCTACGACCTCCCCCCATTCCAAACAAGTCATCAAAAACAGACCCACCTCCACCACCGAAATCACGCATAAAGGCACGAAGTGCATCACCAAGATCGAATTGTTCGAAACCGCCATCCCCAAAACCACCGAAGCCACCCTGCCCCATCCCTGCATGGCCAAACTGATCATACTGCTGACGTTTGCTGGGATCCTTTAAGATCTCATACGCTTCAGTCGCTTCTTTGAAGCATCTTTCCGCTTCGACATCACCGGGGTTACGATCAGGATGATATTTCATCGCCAACTTGCGATAAGCTGACTTGATCTCACCCTCACCGGCACCCCGATCAATGCCTAATACTTCATAGTAGTCTCGCTTTGACATTGACGACTACTTCTTTTCCTCTTCAACAACCTCAAAGTCAGCATCGACAGCACCATCACCTGGCTGTTCGTCTGTCGCTCCTGATTCAGGTTGTGCTTGACCGCCACCATTGTCCGATGATGCTGTGGCCTGCTCTTCTTGAGCTTTCTTATACATCTCTTCAGCTAACTTGTGCGAAGCTTTTGCAAGTTCTTCCTTCGCTGAATTAATAGCATCAGTAGATTCACCAGCCATTACATCTTTAAGTTTCTTGATCGCTTCCTCGATGTTCTTGCGGTCTTCATCTGTAACTTTATCACCATGCTCCTTAAGCGTCTTTTCAGTCGTGTAGACAAATTGATCTGCTTCGTTACGAGCCTTGATCAACTCAGCCTTCTGCTTATCCTCTTCTGAGTGAGCTTTGGCATCTGAAACCATCCGTTCAATTTCCTGTTCAGACAATCCGGAAGATACCTCAATCTTGATAGACTGCTCCTTACCAGTCGCTTTGTCCTTTGCGCTGACATGGACAATACCATTCGCATCGATATCAAACGTTACTTCGATTTGAGGCATACCACGCGGTGCAGGTGGTATTCCGACAAGATCAAAACGTCCAAGAGTACGGTTATCAACTGCAAGTTTGCGCTCACCTTGAAGGACATGAATCGAAACAGCAGATTGATTGTCATCAGCCGTAGAAAATATCTGCGACTTACGAGTCGGAATAGTCGTATTACGTTCAATCAATGTTGTCATAACACCACCAAGCGTCTCTATACCAAGCGACAGAGGCGTAACATCGAGCAGAACGATATCCTGCATATCACCTGAAAGAACACCACCCTGAATTGCGGCACCGATCGCAACCACCTCATCAGGATTTACACCCTTATGTGGTTCACGACCAAAAAGATCTTTGACAAGTTCTGCAATCTTTGGCATACGAGTCATCCCGCCAACCAGAACAACCTCATCAATCTGATCGACTGTCATCTTTGCATCAGCAAGTGCTTTCTTACACGGTCCAACAGTTCTTTGAAGCAGATCCTCGGTCAATTGCTCAAACTTAGAACGGGTCAAAGACAGATCTAAGTGCTTCGGCCCTGACGCATCTGCAGTAACAAATGGCAGGTTGATATTGGTTTGCATTGTCGATGAAAGCTCGATCTTCGCCTTTTCTGCAGCCTCTTTAAGACGTTGGAGTGCCATACGGTCTTTACGAAGATCTATACTGTTTGTCTTGAGGAATTCTTCAGCCATCCAATCAATAATAGCCTGATCGAAATCATCTCCCCCAAGATGGGTATCACCATTTGTAGCATGAACTTCAAATACACCGTCACCCAACTCAAGGATTGAAACATCAAACGTACCGCCACCAAAATCATAAACAGCGATCTTTTGATTCGTCTTTTTTTGTAAACCATAAGCAAGCGATGCCGCAGTAGGCTCATTGATAATACGCAATACTTCCAAACCTGCTATCTTACCAGCATCTTTTGTCGCCTGACGTTGCGAATCATTGAAATATGCTGGAACAGTTATTACGGCTTGAGTAACTTCTGTTCCCAAATATGATTCAGCAGCCTCTTTCAATGAACGCAGAATCATAGCTGAAATTTCAGGCGGAGTATATGCCTTCCCATCAATATCTACTTGTACAGCACCTTTGTTGTTCTCAATAATCTTATATGGAACAATCTTCTCTTCTGCATCAACTTCAGAATGCATACGCCCCATAAATCGCTTAATCGAAAATATCGTATTCTCAGGATTTGTTACTGCTTGACGTTTTGCAGCCGCTCCAACAAGTCGCTCGCCATCTTTGGCAAATGCAACGATTGAGGGTGTCGTACGTGCCCCCTCAAGGTTTGGGATTACAACTGCTTCTTGGCCTTCTAAAACTGCGACACAAGAGTTGGTTGTCCCTAAATCGATTCCAATTATTTTACCCATAATTCTTACTCCTTATCTTTGGTCAACATACTTTCTAACAAAAACTTTCGCTGACTATACTGCCAGCTTACTCTTACTCCTTCTCCTTTTTCCCCTTACTCACACCGACCTTACTATGTCGAAGTACTTTATCACCAAGCTGGTATCCCCGACTCATCTCAACAGCAACTACCCCTTCATCATACTCATCAGACTCAACCTGCATCAATGCCTCATGCAGATTCGGGTCAAACATTTTCCCAACAGCTTCAATCGGTCTCACATCATATTTGCCAATCAAAGTGTGCAACTGCCCGGCAATCATCTTCATCCCCTCCTCCAATGATTTCGCATCAGAATCCCCATTAGCATGAGCCAGCGCACGATCAAAATTATCAACAACTTCTAGTATCTCCCCCAAAATCCGATCGCTGGCTGAGCGAATCAACTCATCGTAATTCCGAGCTGTCCGTTTCTTGTAATTCTCAAACTCAGCAACCTGACGTGCTAACCTGTCCTCTAACTCTAAAATCTTCTGCTGAAGTTTTTCAGTCTCAGTAAGCTCAACCTCAACATCTACCGATGTATCATTCTCATTTTCGATCACTGCTTCATCGGCTTCTCGATCTTCCAATCCTTCCTCAGGTTTATTCTTCACAGAGACATTTTCATCAGGAGAATTCTTTAATTTCTTATCTTTTGCCATCACGCCTTATTCCTCATCTTCCTCAATGCCTGCTAATACATCAGTTATTGTACGCGCTGTACATTCCACTACCGAGGCTAGCTTGTTGTACGCCATTCTGGTCGGTCCAATAACTCCAACAGTACCAGAAATTTTACCAACTCGGTATGAGGATATTACTAGCGAACAGTTCATAATCTCTGAAAAACGATTCTCTTTACCTATCGTTATAACCAACCCCTCTTGTTCCGCACTATCGAGGAAATCACTTATGACTTTACCATCCTCAATTATCCTAACCAGATTAGAGATATGATCAAGCTCCATAAACTCAGGTTGCAACAATAGATTCTCGACACCAGCCGACCGTAAATCGCCTGATCGTTCATCTGTCCAAATCTTGTTCTTCGAATCGATCAAGAGCTTGATCAGCTTGCCATCTTCCCCTACTCCCGAAAGTCGCTCTGCGATCGTCTTACGGATTTCACCAAGTGTCAATCCAGCAAGGCGTTCGTTAAGAGCTGATTCAACCTCTTTGAGTTCACGTTCACCGATTGTCGTGCGTACTTCTATTATGACAGAACGAGCAAGACCGGACTTCACTACTACTACCGCCATAATCCGCTCATCTGTTATCGGAATTAGCTCAAGCCTATGCAAAACTCCCTCTTCGAAACGAGGAGCTATCGAAATACCTAACTGTTTGGTTATATCACTAAGTACCCGACAAGTCTGCCCAAGAATATCATTTACCCCTCGACCTTCTTTAAGGATAGACTGCTTTATATGCTCCTTTTCGGCTTCACTGAGAATCTCAGGCTTGAGATAATAGTCCACATAAACACGATACCCTAAATCTGTAGGAATCCGACCAGCCGAAATATGAGGTTGCTGTACCAACCCAAGATCCTCAAGGTCCTGAAGCGTATTGCGAATAGTAGCAGATGATAACCCCATATCATAACGACTAGCAATCACCCTCGAACCGACAGGGTCTGCGGTTTCGACATAGTGCTTAATAAGATTAAGCAGAACTGCTTTCTCTCGATCTGATAAGTTTTCAAATGCCAAACTAGTCACCTCTTTCTTGGCTATGCCACAATGGCAGTCATACTGCCACCGCTATAAGTCTACATAATTGTTAGACGTAAGTCAAGACAAAAGGATTCAAACCATTTTAGATTTTTTATTTTTTTGAGCAAAATTCCAAATAACATAAAAAAACCGCCCTAACAGAGCGGTTTTTTTGCTACATTTAACTGTAATTATAAGTACAACTTATATTTACTTATCCTTCGATGATTTCTTTTTCTTCGCTTTCGTCACCTTTTTAGTGCTCTTCTTCGGCTTAGGCTTCTTCCCGTTTGCCTTCTTTTTGAGATTCTCCCTGCGATCATCAATACCGTTTCTGTTCCGATCAACAAATCGATCATACCGTACAGAAGATGCTTTTTTCCCCTTCTTTTTTACACTCTTCTTAGAACTCTTCTTTCCCTTACTCTTCTTTTTTGCTTTGCTCTGTTTCTGAGTTGTTGTCTTGCTCTTACTCTTTTTCTCAACCGAGTAAAGCGACGGAGCGATCAAACTCAAACTAAACGACAGAACGATCAGATATAGTATAAAACGTTTCACGACAATCTCCTCTCATGCCTGAGAAGAGGAAAGAGCTTAACGCCCCTTCCCTTTCCTTGAACCACCCGAACTCTTTTTTCCACCAGAACTGTGCCCTGCAGAACTCTTTCCACTGGAACTTCTTCCCGATGAACGCCCCCTAACCGAACTGGAAGAAGATTTCCCTTTTGAAGATTTATTATATGAAGAGTTCTTTGAACGTTTAGATGATTTCGAACTCTTTTTTTGAGATTTTTTCGATGACTTCTTATATGATTTTGAATGCTTGGAAGATTTTTTTGTCTCTTTCGACTTTCTATACGTCGAATTTCCCTTACTTCGCTTCGACGATCCTGATTTCTTCTGATAATAGCTTCCCGCTTTACTCGAGGATTTACCTTCATAATATGTAGACTTCTTTCTTGAAGAAAAGCTACTCTCACTCCTCTTATATGAACGGCCTGACTTTTTACTCCCCTCAAAGGATCTACTAGAAGAGCTTTTCGACTTACGACTGTACCCACTAGAAACAGCCTCTTTCCTACTTCCCTTAACCCTCTTTGAGCCTTTTGCTTCCCAGCCACGATCTGTTTGAACAATACTCGCATATCCCCGTACATACTTCCTCTTTGTACTGGTACTCCAATCTGTCTTCTTAAAACTCTTTTTGGTCAGGTCACGCTTACTCGATATTCTCATACCGCGTGATGATGCAATCTGCAATTTCCTACTATTATATTCTTTATATCCCATACGAACTGGATCACGATATCCCGCCAGTCGAACTTCTCTGTATTTCGATTTTACAGATGGAGATGTATGAATCTGACGGCGGTCAAACACTACTGTATTGTATCTGGTTACATGAAAATCAGATTCCCAGCAGTATCCATAACTATCATAGATTGATATCGTATGCCACCCGACATAAATACGCGGAATATAAAGTGGGGTAGTCCCCCAATAAATCCCGTTCACATAAACAGAAGAGCCAAAAGGATAGTCTATATATGCATTACCTACGACTGTCCATGACGGGTAGTCAGGATAATACACCGGTCGGAAATACTCCTCTTCCCACTCATATACATAGGCCGCTGTCCGATCGTATGAAAAACGTTGCCCGTCATACCGCACAAAGTAGCGGTCATTCAGGTAATCCATATAATCATGACGATCTTCTGCGTCACTAATCAGACCTGACTCAGGATACCAATCAGGAATCGGAAAACGTTCACGCGAAGCAATAATCTGAATGTTCTCAACCCCGGGAGGTCCATCAACTACCAGATCAAAGTCATCACTATTGTCAGGCAACCTATATGTCGTTCCACCTCTAATATAGTTTTCACCATCTCGATTTGTCGGAAAAAGCAAATTGACTCGACCACGTGTATCGATTGTATAGATAGCAACAAAAGCATCTCTATTAGCCCTGAATTTCAAGACTATTTTGTCACCGACATAATACTCGCCATCGTCATCATTCGTCCATATCTCGACATCCAGATAACGGTCGATGCGAGTCCGATCAGCAGAATCATGATCTTGCTTGCTAAAATGCTCACGTTCTTCATGATCATAGCCATAATCATCTGCTTTACTTTGCGGAGCAACGCCGATAAGCGTCACTGCAAACAGCAGGCTCAATATTGTGGTTAATCGTTTCATAATAATTACCTCCGTTCTCCGTATAAACGGCTAACGATTTATTCCATTGGTTGTAATAGAAGCTGGTTGAGTCTCTTTATTCGAGGAATCATTAGCTCCCACCAATTCAGGGTTACCTACCTGCAACTGATACGCCCAGGCAAAACTCACGCTCGTCGGATTTATATCGACAACCCATAACTTAGCATAGTGATTGTCATCTGTCTTTACTATATAGATGTGACCAAGAATAACTTCAACCCAGCCATTATCGGACCACCCCGACTGGGCAGCCCAGCCTATTTCATCAAATGTATCTGCAAACCCCATATCCTGAAGTACGACATTTCTTGATGTAGCAATATCACCAGCATTCAGATAGAAAACCCCACCTACATAATCAAGAAAGACATCACAACCAACTGAACTGGCTGAGATTCTATCTGATAGAGAAAAATCCCAACCTGCAGTACTCAACCCGGTGGTAGTATCAGTAAGCGCCATAAACCCATCCGGACGTGGCGTATCAAAAACATCCTCTGCTGACAAATCGGACATCTGCCCCGCATGATCAACCGACGCTACGGCATAATAATAGGTTATACCATTTGTTGCGACGCGATCAGTGTCGGAATATATGATTAAATCTAGGTTTGGATTGTCTTCAGCAGGTACAACAGAGATTTCAGTATATGGTCCGTTCGGATCAGTAGTCCTGAAAATCGAATATTCAGCCACATCTCTATCATATGGGCCATTCCACCAAATATACACCTCTCCATCACCTGTTACTGAATAAACACCCTGTGGAGGTTGTGGAACAGGATCATATACTTCATCATCATTACACCCTGCAAAGATCAGCAATCCAACTATCAACGCCCCAAAAATACTTTTCTTCAACATTACTGTATACTCCTCAATCATTATCAATTTCATATTTCCACTTATATACATAACAAACGCCATGCCAAACACAACATCTCATTGAAACACAACATGATACAAAAATAACACGAGCGCAGAGCTATTCCTACCGCACAATAATTGTGCGTGAATAGATAGGAGTGCACAGTTATTGTACGTCAGATTCTGAAATCTTGTATTCTTTGATCTTGGTGCGGAGTGTATTGCGGTGGATTCCGAGTTTTTCTGCTGTTCCCGACAAGTTCCAATTCATATGATTGAGCATCATCGAGATATGTTGCTTCTCAATCTCTGCCAAAGTAAGGGACGTATTGGTCAGCTTCCGAACTGACTG
>JAJRUL010000062.1 GCA_024277795.1 Candidatus Zixiibacteriota bacterium | reverse complement strand
CTTTTCAGCATAGCATCACCTGGAACAAGCAGGTCGGGTTTGTATCGATCAGGACCTGTGCAGGAATTATTCTTGAGCGACGGTTATCTATATACTGGCGGGGCTTTGAATCCTATAGATGTTTATCAATTTGATTCATCTTTGATTCCCACACTATCTCATACGTTATATGAGGGGTTGAGGGAAGTACGATCTATCGACAAAGCGGGTGATTCGCTCTTTGCCTTTTTTAAGGATTTAAATAAGGTGATGTTTTTTACTCACTCTGAGGATCCTGACTCTTTCATGATAGAACATTCTTTTTCTCTTGAGGACAGCTCAGTACAGAGGGTGGGATTGTTAGAACACAAGTTTGATACTCTACAGGCTCTCTTAGCAGTAAGTAGGCATTCTCTTCGTATAATTACGGTATCAGATTCTGGTGAAGTTAGTTTCCATGAAAAGTTCGGCTTTATAGGTGGAATTACTTCAGTTCAATCGAAAGATTCAATGCTATATGTCGCAACAGGGAAAAATCAGTTATGGTCAATGCGTATCAAAGAAGGTTTTACCCTTGAACAACTATCGATATTGAATCTCAATAATAAAGCAGAAGCTATGCTCTGCTTGAATGATCGGCTTCTGGTCTTTGTAGGAATGAATATGAATGTCTATCGGTTCGATAGTTTATCTGCAATTCAGTTTGAGCAGAGTGTTCAGCTTCCGTTATCAGTCTATGATGTATCGATTGCAAACGACAGCCTTTATGTTATTGGTCCCGAGGGGATAGGTGTCTTCGACATCATTGATACTATCCCAAGCCTTGACAGCTTTGGTGGAAAGGGTGGCACTATTATTGCCGTTGAGCGTAATGTGATGGTAACATCAGATGGAGGATCGATCTTCGTATATAAGTTGGATGTCGATATCAACAATACGGGCGGTTCACCTGAACAGCCATTGTTGCCCAAAGACTTTCGTTTGGCTCAGAACTATCCAAATCCTTTTAATGGGGTCACAACTATAGAATATGATCTGAAGTCCATTGCTGATGTTGAAATTACCATCTTCAATACTTTGGGACAGGAAGTCCGAAAGCTTGTTGACGAGCGTCAACCGGTAGGTTCATATGAAGTGCAATGGGATGGCACGAATTCGGCAGGACGGGGTGTAGCTTCAGGAATCTATCTTTACCAGTTAGATGCGGGAGTTGAGAAGATGAGTCGCAAAATGTTGTACCTAAAATAAGATTAAGATAATAATGATTTGGGATCTTATCGAACAGTCCCCGCACTATCTATTTTTCGTTCAAACTCAGATTTGCCAGACCTACCAAAATAATAATAGTCTGTCGGGTAGTAGACAGCAGTAAGTATATGATCCCATGATTGGGCAACTGCAGGAGGGTTATTCATTGCTCGCCCCTCCATCCGAAATTCCCAAATGCCAGCTTTCTTAAAGTATGTGCGTGTGACATAGATAGGAAAGTAATTGACAGCCGTATTGACATAACCGCCCAATCCTGCTTGTGTATAGTATGGAAATTCAGGAACCCCCCCCTCGGTTTCGTTTATCTGTATCTGAGCTGAGTTCGCCGATGTTGTTCCACTCAACAAAAGATAGCACTTTCCATGGAGAGTAATGTACCCGTCACGAGGTATTTCAATCGAGAGAGTAACAAGATCAGACATTGAGCCAGTACTGAGATCAACAATGGTTGAATTTGACCGTACCACTACACCAGGCTCATCAACAATCTCATCTGAATTTATCGCCGAATCAGGTAGTTGAACAGAAAGGTCTGAAGTCATTGCGGTATTCAATTCTACTATGTTCTTCTGTGATGAGTCAGCTAAACGTAGTTTTCCTGCATCGTTACCAAATACTTCAGCAATGACCTGATTGTTTCCTCCTCTGAGGCATAGAGTTTGGCTGACTAAAGCATACGGCACAGAGGACAGTCTGGTTCGCTTCCCCATGATTTCAGTATTGATCGACAGTTCGAGAAAAAGAGCAGGTCTGTTCTTGAATAGGTTTGCACTCAGGTTTGTTGTAGATCCTATATTGTGTTGAAATATACCGTTCTGTGTCGAGACAATTGCTGTCTCTGTCCAGATAGCACTTCCACCCAATGAATCAGGGAATAGGCTGAATTGTACGGAGTAAGAATCATCCGCAACAACAACTCCATTTGTGTCTGTGAGCACTCCCTGATATGATATCAGTTCACCGCTTAGTGCTACAGATGGGGTCGTTGCAGTAACAAAAAATAATAAGAGAATCAAGTACTTATATATTTGCATTAAGGAATTACCTATTAGTCGTCTTTAAGTTACAGGTAAATTCAATATCGACATATTCTGCAGAAAGTGCAACGATGTTGTAGTTCTGAGATGTGTGTTTAGTGTTTTACTGATTCTACAATTTTCATAAGGTTAGTATCTGCTTGATCTGCCAGATTCGGCCAGAAGAATCTGCTGATGTCTTCATAAGCTTGATCAATATCAAAGTTATGCAAGTAACCGTCAGCTTCAATCTGTTTGGCCAAAGTAAATAAGCGATCAGCCAATTGCTCAGGTGATCCATCATAAAAACAATCTTGCCAATTATCGCCCTTGAAAAGCTCAGGATACGATAATCGATGAGGTAGGAGAGGTTTAGCTCCTGCCGAAACAGCTTCAACAACAGCTAGGCCAAAGAATTCATGGTCAGCGGTTGAGACGATAACATCAGCCTTTTCCAAGGCCGTTTCATATTCTCCTCTTGATTCTTGATATCCAAAGAGGTCGATATACTCAGCAAACTCTCTTTTGGCATGTGCAAAACAAGTCGGAGATTGTTCGAATTGTTCACCCAAGATATTGATTCTGAACGTGCTCGTGCGTTGTGTAAGTAATCTGATTGCTTTGAAAAAACATTCAGGGTTTTTGTCATGTTCCCAACGTGCGGCCCAGAGAATCTGTAGAGGACCCTTGTGTCGCTTTGACCTTTTCTTACAATGGGGTATACCAGGATGTAAGACATCTGATTTTGATCGTATTGACTCGATATACTGGAGCGGTTGATAGTCAGGCATGTTTTTTAGAAATACGTACATTTTATCGAGGTACGAAGCCCTGTGGTACTCCGAGTTAAACCAGATCCTGTTAGCAGAGAGGCATGATGTGAAATTTGTAAAAGCAAATTGCAGATCACGTTCTTGATAGAACCTGTTCGGATAAGTAAGCTGGTTTTCATGGAAATAAATAACTGATGGGAGCAGGCGAATTGATGGATTCACAAGCCCGTGAAACTCTGCAAGATTGAGCATATCTGAGCAGAACAAAAGGTCCCACTTGTCGCTCTTGTGTATGTACTCATTTACTTTGCTTGCAAAATGTACGGCTGAGTGTCTCATCCGCCATTTCCATTTGTACCCCGGTAGGGTAAGTAACTCCCAGGAATGTTTGCTATGATTTATCCATCCGTCTATGAAAGCTTTGTGACTACCACTATAGTAAGGTTCAAGTGCGAGAATGTTCATGGCGACAATATACACTGTCAATTGGATACCGCAATGTTGCAGGTTTTATTATATCTTGTGCAACAGATTATCACTTTCTCATCAGTTGAGATTGAACAAATCGTTCATGATCTGTTCTGTTCAAAAGCAGGGCAAATTATCATATATCCGAAAAAGCTATTGTTATCAGGGCTTTTTGTCTTTACAAAAGTGGATGAATTAGTTATGTTTATGTAGTTGTCAAAAAAACATGCTACTTGATCTAATCAGAGTTAAAGTGGCATGTTTTTGGCTTTGATAGGTCAAACTAATAGTACTTACCATAACTTTTCGCAGTGGAGTGTTTTAATGAAACGTAGCTTGTTACTCATGGCTCTTGTTGCAACAGCCACCCTCCTTTTTGTCGGTTGTAGCAATGTCGACAATTCACTTGATGCTGATGCAAGCCGTTTATTGGTGCATTCAAATCAAGCAATTCTGACCTTACCTCAGGGTGCCACCCTAGTGTCGGCTGATTTTAACATCTATCTACAATCACCGAGTGGACAGGTTGTAAATGTCCATCGTATTACTAGTGATTGGGCAGAAATGTCCGTAACATGGAACAGCTTTGCTGGAGCGTATGCACCCGATATCTACGGTTCGTTTAATGCCGCCACAGCTATGACATGGTATTCTGTCGATGTTACCTCTTTGGTAACTGAATGGATGAACGGAACCCAGCCCAATTTTGGTCTACTCCTTGATCAAGTCAATATCGATTACCCAAGAGCGATTTATCTCAGTCGCGCAACAGGTAACGCCCCATATCTGAATATCTGCTATACGCTCGGCGGAAATACTGTTTGTGAACAGACCATTGCTATTGCTGACACATACATCAACGAGTACTTGCCTGATGATAACTCTGGTGGTGTGGAAGCACTATTTACAGGATGGGCCGCTGATAATGCCCTTGAAAAGCAAACATTAGTCCGTTTTGATCTTGCTGTTCAACCTCCTGACTCAACGGGCGGTTGTGATTGTGACCATGATGATGATGACTGTGATCATTACGATGGTGACGATGATGGCGACCATCATGGCGATTGCGACTGTGATCATGATGACGATGACGGTGACCATGAAAGTGGTGACTGTGATCATTACGATGGTGACGATGGTG
>JAJRUL010000006.1 GCA_024277795.1 Candidatus Zixiibacteriota bacterium | reverse complement strand
CGGTGTTTGAGGGCAAAGAAGGCTTTATGCATTGTTTTGGTGATGGTTGGGACAATGACGCACTTGTCGGTGGACTCGGTGATTCATGGAAAATCCTCGAATGTGGAATGAAAGCATTCCCAACCGAAGCATTAACCCACACCCATATATCTGCAACTCTTAAAGTCGTCACAGGTAATAATATATCTCACGACCAGATCAAAGAGGTTCAAGTCACAACGATTGCCCGTGCCTGTGATATTCTTTTTGACCCGCACAAGTATCGCCCTGAGTCACGTGAGACTGCCGACCACTCGTTGCCATATTGTATTGCTGCCGCCTTGGTAGACCACAAGATCACTACCGCATCATTCTCTGATGAGAAACTCAAAGATGAGCGGATCTGGTCGGTGATTGACAAAATCAAAGGGATCGCCTCAAAAGAATTTGAATCAATGTTCCCTGAGAAACAACCTTCGAAGGTTGTAGTCGAAACTAATGATGGACAAAAATTCGAGGAGTACCTTGAATATCCAAAGGGAGACCCTCGAGAACCGATGACAATGGATGACCTTGAAGCGAAATTCTCAGGTCTGGCCGATGGCTACTGCGACACCACCAAACTTGGCGAAGTAAAAGAGACAATTTTCAGTTGTGAGAAACTCTCCTGCCGTACATTTATGCAGAAATTGGTTGTTTGATTCTTTATTGGTCGCAGGTCCGCAAGCGGGTGCTGTGCAACACTAAAACTTACGTGTCATGTCACAATTCACTCCGGCATAATCATAATGTTGTAACTTGCTTATTCTTCTATAAAAAAAGGTGGAGCTTCCTTGCTCCACCTTACGTACATAATAGTACTCTGTATAAACAGCTACAGCTCGTCGGCCGTGTGTCCAACAAGCCCTACTAAATAATACGCTCAGACAATGCGCATTGTTCGCATTTATTTGATTACGAAAAGAAAAAGTTTATACTGAGGTATAGAGTGATTGTATTAATGAAGACAATACTGATATAGAATTAAGGAACTAATGTCGAAACCTGTAACACCATTACTTACGGTTGATATTATAATTGAGTTTGATGATGGTTCGGTTGTTTTGATTGAGCGAGCTAATGATCCATTCAAAGGTAGTTTAGCTTTACCGGGTGGCTTTGTGGATATTGGAGAAACAGTCGCTCAGGCCGCTATTCGGGAAGCGAAGGAAGAGACGTCGTTAGATATTGAATTGATTCGTCTTGTCGGTATCTACTCCGATCCTGATCGTGACCCTCGCGGTCACACTGCTTCAATTGTCTACCATGCTAAACCGATAGGTGGTCAATTGAGAGCTGAGTCTGATGCTTGTAATGTAATACGAGTCCGGGATTATCTCACTATTCCTTTGGCATTCGATCATTCGAAAATACTATCTGATTGGAAATCAAAATAGGGACAGGCAGAGTTGTCATAGACCCTTGTCAGTTTTTACTAACTAAGCTGATGGTGTTGCAGTAACTCCCGCTCACAGGTTTGTTGATACAGCCTGTTTTCATGGAACAACCAGAGCAGGAGTACTTAGAATTGAACAAAGTGAATAACACTAACTATACTTGTGTCAGGAATCGGCAGAATTTCGTTTGGCAAAGTATCCGATGGTCTTCTCAAAGATATAGCCACTATTTTGAAAGCAGGCAATCGATGGATAGTTCTCATCTTCAATCAAGGCACAAACAATAACAGCACCTTGTTCATAGAGAAATTCTTCGAGCTTTTTAATAATCAATCTGGCCAGTTTTTTCCCGCGTTGGTCAGGATCAATTGCCACTCGGTTTACCCAACCACGACGACCGTCATAGTTACCAATACCAACTCCTATCATTGTATCGTGATCATACAATCCGATAAATAATGTCTGAGGTAATGCCATCTCTATCGCCATCATCTCACGACTATCACGCCCTTTCGGCTTAAACGGCAGTCCTGCATCAGCCCATAGACAGACTATCTCTTCATAATTATCAATTGTCAGTGTACGAATTTCAGGAGTCATACTTTTCCTTCAATATCTCTGTAAGCCACTCAAATGAAAACGAAGAGGCAAACTCGTTATTATTCCAGTGGTCACACCCTGTCATATTCAGCAAAACACCTCGAGTTGGGATATTATACTCTGAGGCACGTCTCATTCCAGAAGTGAGCATAGGTATACATGCAACACCAATAATCCCTACATCCCTTTTCTTCTTCACCCAATATTCAATCTGGTCACCAAGCGACTTTTTTGAAAAGACTGCTGTTGCATCGTATGACATAGCAAGCTGAGTGATTTCATTGGCTTGACATTCACTAATACATAATTCGCATATATTACCATGAGTATCATCAGTTCGTATGCAGTTGTCGGTATGCAATGTAAGGCAATTTGGCATGATTATAACTGTCTCTTGTGTTTTGTTAAATGCTTCGCGATTGAGACGATCATAGATACCGAACGATAATAGCTCAAGATAATATTTTTCTAATGCTGTTCGACGCAGGTTATGATCATCTCGTGTCGATTGATCAGCATGAGCATTACGAACGAATTGCTCGACTCTATCAAATTCGTCCTTGAAGAGTTCATTTGATGATGCGATGAATTGATTGACGTATAGTTCAAGTTTATCTCTGAAATCTTTTCTTAGATAATAGGTCGGGTAATCCGGCTTCATAAAACAAATATACAAAAGACTGTTTGGCTACAAAAATGAAAAATAGGGGAAAAATTAACGCTGAGCACGCTTTGACAATCGCTCCACTGCATCAATAGCTTGGCGAGATTGCGGGTTTAGATTCAAAGCTGTCCGATAGTTTAGCTCTGCTTTACCTAGTTCTCCCTTCCCTTCATAAAGAATAGCAAGACCAAGATAAACCATACTGCGCATTTTCTTATCTTTCGGAGTATAATCAAGTGCTAGCAGTAGCTGCTCTTCCGCCTCAACAACTTCATCGAGCTGAGTAAGTATCCGTCCAAGATAATAGTGTGATTGCCAACTCATTGGATCATTTTCAAGAACTTTGACAAACATCTCACGTGAACGATCGAGATTCCCCTGACGGTACAACAGCAAAGCATCTCGAATATCTTTGTCAGGTGAGATTGATGTGGATGAAGCGACCCTGCTCTGAACATCACCTGAATCATCGAATTTTGCCTTAACTACGGTAAAATGCCTGCTACAAGAGGTACAAAAGATACATAACAGGGCTATCCCTATGCATCGAATGGAAAAACCTGATAACTGCCACATATTGTTAATATCGGCGAGTCGGAATATAACCTAACTCCATCAGAAAAAAAGGGTTTGAATATTTGACTACAAAAGGTGTATTATATAGCAAATCAATTATTTATTATGGAGGTCGTATGAACCAGCAAGGTGTACCTCAGATGCTCAAGAACCCCGGCTTAGCGGCTGTTCTATCATTTTTCTATATGGGGCTTGGACAAATCTACAATGGCCAGATTGCAAAAGGAGTATTCTTCATCATACTCTACACGGTTTCAGCTCTGTTAATGATTGTCCTGATCGGATTCCTGACTACACCTCTTATGTGGATGTATGGTATGTGGGATGCATACAAATCGGCCGAAAAGATCAATGTGGAAATAACTCGCAATCAGACGGGACCGTTTAACAATCATCAGATCTAACTACTTACTGAATCGACTATACGCAATATGATGCTCTGTATTGACATAGGGAACAGTAATATCGTTCTCGGCATTTTTGATAATGATAAGCTCAGCTCATCATTCCGAATGACTACCCGCCATTCGCTAACATCTGATGAAGCAGGATTGATTATCACAGGTCTATTACGCAGATCAAAAATCGAACCTGAGAATATCAAAGAAGTAGTGCTTGCTTCAGTTGTTCCCCCTCTTACACCGAAGTTCGAAACAACTATTCGAGACTACTTTGATATCGATGTCCTGACAATCTCTACACGTACGAAACTTCCAATCGTAATTGATATTGACCAGCCCGATCAACTCGGGGCAGACCGAATAGCCAATGCAGTTGCCGCCTTCAAAATATATGGTGGGCCGATAACAGTAATCGACTTTGGCACCGCAACGAATATTGATATTATCAATGCAGAAGGGATATATATTGGCGGGTTGTTAATGCCCGGACCTGTGACATCGATGACTGAACTGGCCAAACGAGCGGCAAAGCTCTTTGAAGTTCGACTCGAACAACCTGATCATGTCGTAGGAAGGTCAACTGCCGAAGCGCTTAAGTCTGGTCTGTTCTATGGTACAATTGGTCAAATTGACTATCTTGTTGATAAGGTTATTGAAGAGACTGGCTTCGGAAATATGAAAGTAATTGCGACGGGCGGTTTGGCTGGCGATATTGCATCACATTCAAGACATATCTCCGAAGTTACACCAAATCTCACGCTTGAAGGTTTGCGGTTGATTAAGTTGTATTGTCAGTAAAAAAAGGCACCACGTTGTGTGATGCCTAATTCTTTGATACTTCTGACTATACGTAACTTATACTTGAAAATATTCTTCAAACTTGAATTGCAAACGGGGGTTTGTGTACTCCCCCTTCTCTTTGTTGAGGACATAATTCTTGTCATAATCTCCCGCAACAATCTTCTTAATCATTTCGATAAAGCGATCAATCTCTTTTGTAGTGTTATAGATACCAAAAGACATCCGAATTGTTCCTGGAACATTGGAACGATCACGAGCTAATATCTGCTCTCCAAGAATGCGGGAGTCTTCATCGGAAAGATGTAAGAGATTCTTCACGTAAAGATGAGCACAAAAACAGCCCGATCGAACCCCAATGGCTCCCTCATGGCTGAGTATCGCAGCCGTCAAAGCATGGGGCAATCCTTCAACATTCATTGATACCACACCGAGCCGTTGCGAGGCAGTAGTCGGATCGGTCTGTCCATACAGTGTAACACCTTTGATCTCTTTTAGTCGGGTAAGGGCGTAGGATGTCAGTTCGGATTCATGGTCAATGATCGCTTTCCACCCAACCGACTGCAACATCCTTACAGCCTTCGCCAATGCAACTACGCCGATAATATCTGGTGTGCCAGCCTCTTCCTTATCGGGAAGGTCAGTCCAATATGCCTCTTCAAGCGTTACAATATCGACAACACCCCCACCGACCGTATCAGGATCTCCCTGCTCAAACACATCTCTATCACCCACTAACACACCGACACCAAATGGAGCATACATTTTATGACCGGAGAAAACCATGTAATCTATTCTGTTTTCATTATCATGCGGTTTCATATTAACAGGACGATGTGGAACAAGCTGTGCACCATCAATGAGAATCTTTGCTCCCGATTTGTGAGTTTCAGAAGTAAAGAAATCAATATCATTGATATAGCCCGTTACATTCGATGCTCCCGTAATTGCAACCAGTTACACCCGATTTCCATATTGAGAGAGCATCTCTTGAAAATTCTTCTTGTCAATAGTACCATCATCATTCAAACCGATGTGACGTACTGTCGCAACTCGTCTCCATG
>JAJRUL010000061.1 GCA_024277795.1 Candidatus Zixiibacteriota bacterium | reverse complement strand
CTGCATGCAGTGTTGACTTATCACCTTTTTCTGTGATAAGTTTATATACGTGTGCCGCAGTCATTAAGTCTTGTACAGCAAGTCCGGTTGAATCAAATAGGGTAATGTCAGAATCGGATTCTCGTGGTTTCAACCCTTTAGCTATCACCTGACCCAATTCAGCTGATATATCTTCACGTTTTAGTGCGTTTTGTGAAACCGCAACATTGATTTCGCCAGAGTGAGATGCCTGTACCCAATCATCAATAACTACTTTGGCGATTTTCAGGACTTCAATATCAATCTCCTGTTTTCCTATCGCGTCTGCGCCGATCGCATTAATATGTGCTCCAGGTGGGACATCAGCTTTTGTTACAAGTGGTTTACGAGATGATGTCGTGCAATCAATGATATCAGAGTCGGCACAAGCTTCATGGACACTTTTGCAGACCTGAGTGTCAAGATTGTATTGCTCTTTGCAATGTTCAGCAAATGCTTCAGCGGCCCCTTGATCTATATCGTAGACTTTGACATGAGATAATCCGGGTTTGGCAATTGATATAGCTTCGATTTGCGTTCTGGCTTGCATACCAGTTCCAATGAATGTTATCACCTTGCAGTTCTCTTTGGCAAGATATTTTACTGCAACTCCACCAGCTGCACCTGTACGCATATTGGTTACATGAGTTCCGTCCATTACGGCAAGAGGGAAGCCTGTTTTCGGATCAACCAAAAGTATCGTTGCCATGACAGTCGGTAAGTTAAGGCTATGATTCTCCGGGTGGACATTGACTGCTTTAATTCCAGCGGCTCCGATTTCTGAAATGTATGCAGGCATGCAACGAAGGTCACCAGAATAGTCTTCAAAATAGAGATACGATTTCGGTGGCATTTGTACTTGTTCGAGACCGTAGAGCTTGAAAGCATTTTCAGTTACATGCAAGCAGTCTTTCATTGTGAGGGCTTGCTTGACCATTGACTTGTTTATCAGGTAAGTTTCCATGTATCGATCCTCAACTATTGCATATTGTGAAATTCTTCCCAAGAGAGTACATCAAAGGAGAATAATTGTCAAATGTTTCTTCATCTCAGAAATGCAGAGAATTTTGGTTGAAAGATTCCTGAAATCAGGGGTACAATAGATATATGAAGATAGCAGTATTGAAAAACAATGTTGCAGATATGCGTGTTGATCCCTCACATGAAAGTGAGAGGGTTAATCAAGTACTTTTTGGTCAGATACTGAGAGTTGAGACTGTTAGGTCAAGGTTTGCCCTTGTAGTTCAAGAGGATGGTTATACCGGTTGGGTGGACAAACGGTATATTCATTTTATAACCCGTGATGAGATGCTTTCTTTGAAGGCCCATAAGAGACGTTTCGTTGCAAAGAAGGAAGTATCCCTTTGCGATAAAAATGGAAACAATACATTCCCTTATCGTCTGTATTATGGGACTACACTCTATGGAAGAGAGCAAACATTTGGACTATTCAAGGTCTCCTATCCTGGAATCGAACTGTTTGTCAAGTTGGGAAATCTGGTGCCGATAAAGGATACTGTGACTAAGATTCCGACCAGAAAGAAGATTATAGCCGAAGCAAAGAAATTTCTTGGAGTTCCCTATTTGTGGGGAGGGGTAACAACTACCGGTTTTGATTGTTCTGGTTTTGTACGGGCAATTTATAGCCGATTTGGCATAACTCTTCCCAGAGACACAAAGGATCAAATATCTGTAGGGCATGAGATTGAAAGAGAGCAGGTTCAGGTTGGTGATCTCTTGTTTTTCGATCGGCATGTCGGGATTTCAGCAGGGAATAATATGGTTTTACATGCATCTAGAGGGGCTGGTCTCATTTGTATCGAGTCACTGAAAAAAGGATCTGAGTCATATCGACCAGATTTGGATAATTCATACGAGATTGCAAGGAGAGTTCTATGATACATCTTGACATTGTAAAAGTAGCAGTTCCATTGAAGCAGAAGTTTGCTATTGCAGGGGGAGAAGCTGAAATTAAGACAAATCTGCTTACTATCTTGAATAATCGTTACAATGGCGAAGCATCAGGTTCGGTCAAATACGGCCCGTCTGTTGATGAGATGTATGCAGACTTGATGGTAGGGTGTGAGATGTTGAACAAACTTGGCACTCTTGACATGAACGCGATGGAAGCTATCGATAAATCAGATTTACATCCTACAGCGCGTTCTGCACTTATTGCCGCCATCCTCAACTATTTGTCAGGGGAATCGAAACGCTATCCATGGGAGATTCTTGAACTTGGAACACCAATAGGGATACAGAGCTCTATGACTATTGGAATTGATAGCCCTGTTGATATGCTTGAGATGATTCGTAACTCGCAATACCCAGTCGTTAAAGTGAAAATGGGTAATGAAGAGGATGTAATGTTGTTAGATGGTCTAAGTAATATCAAAGATAAGGAAATACGAGTGGATGCCAATGGTGGATGGTCTTGTGCCAAAGCAGAAGAAATGGTATTTCAGTTGTCCAGATTTGGCATTCGGATAATTGAGCAACCAACATCTATAGATTATGTGCAGGAATGGCAACACTTGAAAGGGAAGAACAAAGATATTGAATTCGTACTTGATGAGGGGCTAAATACGCTTGAGGACTACGAAAAGATAGGCGAGTATTGTGATGTTGTAAATGTGAAGATGGAGAAGTGTGGTGGGATACTTGAAGGTGTCCGTATAGCGAAGCGCGCTCATACTGACGGTAAGAAGGTTCTGCTTGGGTGTATGGTGGAATCATCAATTGGTATCGCACAATCTGTTTACATGTCATCACAGGCTGATTATTTTGATTTGGATGGTCCCTTATTGTTGAAAGACGACATCGCTCATGGAATACGCTATGACAAGGAGTCAATCGAGGTCGATAGAGAGATAATCGGCGGCCCGAAATTGTTGCGAGAAGTTGTTGAAAAATATATTAAAGAATAGAACAGATAATAATTGGCCCATTTGTTGTACTCTTCTGTCAATTCTTATAACAGTTGTAACAACCCTACCGTTATTGGCAGATGATATAGAGATACAAGAGTCGCCGTCAATAGTAGTTGTCTATCCGAGGGATGGTCATGTAACTGGAGCGGTTGACTCAACATTTATCTTCGGTCACATCTTAAACGGAGGGCGAGGAACTGACTGGTTGCTTACAGTCAATTCACTTTCCTTTCCTGTTCATGAAAACGGAGGTTTTTTAGCTTTTGTGCCTATTAAACCGGGAGAGTTCACTTTTGATATCAAAGCGATTCGAACCAACAACGATCATCAATCGATACAAAAAAGCCTGTTTCGTAAACCTGATTCGATTGTCATTTCCTATGCATTGACTGTTAATATACCAAAACCGCGAGAAAGTTTTGTTACTGACAGCTTAACGATAGGTACAGATTATCAACCCCCTCTCGGTGATCTCGTACTATCATCAGGCGATAGATTGACCGTTTCATTTCAAGCTACTCCAGGTTGTCGTGCGTGGTTTGCTCTGCCCGGTTTGTTAGATTCCATCCCGATGACAGAGATGAAGCCAAGACAACAACCATACTGGGGAGAGTCTGTGTTTGGAGCGGGGGCCATTCCTGAATCGTTGATGATTAAAGGAATTTATACCGGTTATGCGACTCTTCCTGATAGTGCTGAGATTACTGAAAAAAAGATTCAGTACTTTCTCGCTCCACCTGATCAGGGGACAACGATACATCGGATTATGTTGACTCCTCATGAAGATCGCGACACGAGCTTACTCAATCTGCTTGCTATGCCAGATAGTTTGAGAGCCTTTGGTACGAGTGAGTATTCGGTTACTGTCAACTCTACTGATTATCCTTTTACTGTTGTTTTTAAGGACTCAGTACTCATCATGAGGTATGGTCCTCGAAAAGGGTACTTAGGTATATTTCAACCGCGGGGAGTAGAAGCGGAAGCAGTAGGCAGAGAGGGTAATTGGTACAAACTGAAACTATCACAATCGACCTATGGATGGGTTGATACGAATCAGGTTGAGAGGCAACCACAGGGAGTTCAACCTTCAAAGTCATATGTTGTCTCGATACGGACACTCTATAAGGATAATCATGTTCTGATTGAAATACCGTTGAAGGGAAAACATCCGTTTCGCTTAGTCGAAACTTCTCGATCAAAACTCTCCCTATCTCTATTCGGTGTTACTAGTGACACCGATTGGATCCGATACGACACTCAGGACAAGCTTATTGATATTATTAACTGGTCACAACCTGAAGCGGACCAATACAAATTGGATATTGTATGTACTGATAAAATCTGGGGATATGAAGGATATTACGAAGGAAACACGTTCTATGTGCGTATCAATTACACCCCAAAAAATATCAGTACACTTCGTGGGAAGCTGATAGTACTCGACCCCTGGCATTCATCTGATCCGGGGGCTATCGGTCCGACAGGCTATACTGAAGCAGAGGCAAATCTTGGTCTCGCTTTACAAATCAGAACGATGTTAGAGCAAAAAGGTGCAGAGGTAATACTGACCCGAAGTGACACATCACACGTTGATTTATATGATAGACCGATGATTGCGAAACTTGCTGAGGCTGATCTTTTTATTTCGATACATAACAATGCATTACCTGACGGAGTCAATCCGTTTGTCAATGATGGGACCTCCACATATTACTATCAACCGCATTCAATTGATTTGGCACGAGCTATCCAAAGAGAACTTATTCCCGCAACAGGATTAGTTGACCGAGGAGTATATCATGGCAATCTTGCCGTCATAAGACCTACTCAGTATCCTGCAGTTTTACTTGAATGTGCATTTATGATAATTCCTGAACAGGAGGCCCTCTTAAAAAGTGATCGTTTTCGATACACT
>JAJRUL010000060.1 GCA_024277795.1 Candidatus Zixiibacteriota bacterium | reverse complement strand
GGTCGTCAGCTTGATCCTGCCACAGCAGATTACAATCCTGATATATTGGCTGAATACTATTTTACGTTCCTAGAAGAGAAATATACTGACATTAAGAAGCTCAATTCTCTTTATAAGGAGAAGAATGCTTCATTTGCATCTGTTAATCCTCCTCGGAAGTTTCATAATCTTGAGATAAAGAATTATCCGAAGGTCATAGATTGGTTCAGATTTCGTGAATATATTCTCAATACATATCTACAAACAATTGAGGATATCTATACATCTTACACAGTAGAACCGCTAATTTTCCGCTCACTTTATTTCAAGCCGTCAACTTTGATCCCTGCTTATAATCTTGTGCCTGAAGATCGTGCTCCGTTCTTAGGGGCCAACGTATTTCCTGATGGCAGTTACCTTGATTTGGCGATCAAAGCTCGATTCCTCAAAGCGGAGTATGGGTTTGCTTTTGCTACATCATTCTCATCAGGAGCGGCCGCAACTGATCCAGAGCGTGAGGAGAAGATTGCTCCGATCAATGACAGCTCTCGACGGTTTTTCTTATCTGCGGGAATTGCAACAGGCTTCAAGGGTATGAATCATTACATGTTTGTTGATCGTGACAAATGGTATGGCGCGCCGTTACATAATGACGGTACTGTGACTTCAGGTTATGAAGTTGCCAGCCGTTTCAATACGAGAATCTCTGAAATCGATTTTGAAGAGATGGATTTCTCAAATGAGATAGCGGTAATGGGGAATCGCTTATACTATTGGATGGATCAAACATCATCGAAGAAGAGTTTCACATACCTTCATCGTTTACTGTCTGATTCGACGGTTGGTTTCTGTCGCGATTTAATGCGTTTGAAGTTGCCGTATGGCGTGCGTGAAAATAAAGATTGGACTACGATGTCTGATTACAAGCTTGTCTTTATTCCAACAGCTGAGGTGATGGCAAAAGTTGATCAGGAAGCCATAGTTGAGATGGTCAAAAATGGTCAGACAGTAATACTGTGTGGGTTAATGCCAAAAATGGATGAGCACTTTAGAGATTGTCAGATTCTCGCCAATCATTTCCGTATCAAGACGACAGTTGACTATCATATTGGAAACGTTGAGTTCAAAGGTGGGTTCTTCCCGACACATGTTTATGGATCAATTCGTTCTAGCGATGACGGTAAGACTAAAACATTGGTCAAGAGTGGCTCCAAGCTCGTTGGTGTCGTTTCATCTCGATTCAAAGGGAATCTGTACCTCTTCTCATTTGATGTCGCTTCAGGTGGTAATCACAAGAAGCTATCTTTCATAGAAGGTATTATCGAAAATGAGAAGATCAGTTCATCACTCTATTGTAGTGATCCATCAGTCGATGTCTCATTCCAGATGGGGAACAAGAAAGGTTTATTAACTATTGTTGCCCCTCCTCCCGGAGAGCTTTCTGACGGTTATGAACCTGCGAGAAAAGAGATTATTGTCAGAGCAGAGTTGAAAAAACTAGGCTTCAAATCGCCAAAAATGAAACTAACGGATCTCTTCAGCGATGAAGAAACGCCAGATGTAATCAAGACGACATCCAAGGAACTTGAAGACGGTCTTGCTCTTGAAATGGACTTTCCCGATGGTCGTGTCTATCTGGTACAACCCCGATAGTAGGACAATAAACAGGCAATGAGCGTGATTGGAACATATTGCCGGCATTTTCTGCGTATAGGAATGCCGGCACTTTTTTTGTCTCTTTTGTCTTGTGATGGTATAGAAGTATCAACTGTCTATTCCTCAGGAGCATTGGCAACATCGGCACCAATAGCAACTGACATTGGGCTGGATGTTTTCAAGCAGGGTGGTAACGCATTCGATGTTGCTGTTGCAGTTGGGTTTACTCTTGCGGTTGTTCACCCTGAAGCAGGTAATCTGGGAGGTGGTGGCTTTGCTGTAGTTCGTGACGCAAAGAGTGGGGAGATCGAAGCTCTCGATTTCAGAGAGACAGCTCCATCTGGTGCATCAAGAGATATGTATTTGGATCAGAATGGTGCAATCATTGACTCTCTGTCTACCTATGGTGCAGCAGCTAGTGGTACTCCGGGAACTGTGGCGGGACTGTATGCTTTGTGGAAAAAATATGGTTCGCTTCCGTGGTCTGATCTGGTAGGTCAGGCGGCAACACTTGCAGATACGGGGTTTATTGTCGACTCATCCTTGGCAATGTCATTTAACGAGCATAGAGAGGGGCTCAGTAGCTTTCCTTCGACTGCACGGGTCTTTTTACCTTAAGGTAAAACAATAAGCTCTGGTGAGCGTTGGATACAACCTGATCTGGCACGCACACTGTATTTGATCGGAGCAAACGGTGCTGAAGGTTTCTATACAGGTATAGTGGCTGAACTTATAGATTCAACAATGCGATCACATGGTGGATTGATCACACCTGAAGATTTGAAACAGTACAGACCGCTCTGGCGTCAGCCGATACATTTCGAATTTGATGAGTATGATATCTACTCTATGCCACCGCCAAGCTCTGGTGGAATTACTATGGGGCAGATTCTAAAGATCATTGAGCCGTATGACCTTTCTTACTATGCCCCTGAGTCTCCTGAGTTTATTCACTTGTTTACGGAAGCCTCCCGTTTAGCTTTTGCTGATCGATCTGCTTATCTCGGAGATCCTGACTTTTTTGATATACCCGATGGTTTATTGAGCACTGCTTATCTTGATAGTAGAAGAGAGCAGATTGATATGACCAAAGCAGGGAATTCTGAAGAAACAGTACCTGGTTCTTTTTCTGTTTCTGAAACAGACCAAACTACTCATTTCTCTGTTTGCGATGCTGATGGCAATATGGTTGCTATAACCTATACGATTAATTCATCATTTGGGAGCTACCTTGTCGTTGATGGTGCAGGTTTTCTCTTGAACAATGAAATGGATGATTTTGTATCGAAGCCTGGAGTGCCGAATATTTATGGGCTTGTCGGTGGGAAGGCTAATGAGATAGCACCAGGGAAGCGAATGCTCTCTTCGATGACTCCGACTTTGGTGCTTAAAGATGGTCTTCCGCGTTATGCATTAGGAGCACCAGGCGGACCTAAGATTATTACAACAATTGCTCAAGCTCTTTTATACATGTTTCGCTTCGATTATTCGATTTCAGATGCTGAGAAACAACCTCGGTTTCATCATCAATGGCTTCCTAACCGTTTGTATGTCGAAGAGAGAGGATTTGAACCGACAATTATCACTCAACTCAAGACGCTCGGGCATGATGTGCGAACTCGTGAAGTGTATAGTGATCTGCAGATTGTTGGATATGATAACGCAGGACTACTTTCATCAGTCTCTGATCCTCGCAAGCGAGGAAAAGCATCAGGTTATTGATCATCCCTATTAGATTCAGGTATGTCATTTTTCTCTTTTGGGCTAACAGCGATAGTTTCCTGCTCTGTTTGAATATGAGAGAACCCTCGTCGACATTGACGAATACCGAGGATAATAGCCCCTGCTCCAGCAAGCATAATCAATATATATAATAGCGAGACAATAGTCGGAATAATAAACGACAAGACTAATAATGGGGTTATTAACAATAACCCTACGATCAACTCTCGAACAGAAATCTTTGATATATCTCTCTTTGCTCGTGATGTGATCAATCCTCCCAGGGAAAATCCTACAACAACTATGCCTGTGTAGAATGTGATCCCGCCTGCCATTGAAACAAAACCAGAGATAGGTAACATAGGTCCCGCCAGAAGCAGAATTATAATGCCTGTCGAAGGGTTATCTCCTGAGATTGCAATTGATCCAATTATGACAAACATTCCAATGAACAAGAAGAGAAGAAGAGAGAAGATCCAGATAATGCTAAAGAGTATTCCCGTTGCACATGAAAGAGCAAATCGTGATTGAAGTTGAATGCAGGATTCAATGATATACGGTCTAAAGAGGAGAAGT
The DNA here is from genome assembly GCA_024277795.1 of Candidatus Zixiibacteriota bacterium. Lineage (GTDB taxonomy): Bacteria > Zixibacteria > MSB-5A5 > GN15 > FEB-12 > JAJRUL01. Next base: position 10,699 of record JAJRUL010000060.1, on the reverse strand, counting down.
ATGATAATACCAAAAATTAGGGAAGCAAAACCTTTTGATATTGCGATGGTAGTTGCAGAGAGTAGGTTACCATCTTCTTCTTTGGCTTCATGTTCCACTTCCTGCCATTTTGTTTCACCAGTAATAATGGCACCGTCAGCAATATCTATCATATCTTTACGGGACGTAAAATAGGTTAGGTCTCCATCAATAATAGCAGAAGGACCAATAGTAATGTCACGTCCTTGAATCTCCAGATCACCATTGAAGTGTCCCGCAATGTTGATTGATTCCCCCTCAATCCTTGACGATTTCCCTTCAACTATTCCGCTTACTCTGATTAGTTTGCCCATCAATTGAATATCACGACCGATGGTAGAACTGCGTCCGAGTGATATAGATTCTCCCATCCCTACCAATGAACGGCCTATAGTGCCATCAATAACCGTTTCTTTGGCAAAGACCCGCACCGAGCCATTGACATTACCCGTAATATTCAGCGATTGTGAGGCAAAAAAACCTGAGTTTACGATAGTACCGTTAATGAATATATGAGCTGCTCCCGCTATGCAATCACCATTGACGGTACCATCGACAATGACTTTCTGCCCAAATGCATATAGATCATGGTCGATGTGGTGCAGGGATGATATATGAACTTTCTTACCTTTTTCAAGGACGGATGCAGGGGCGGATATTGTAAGGCTCAATAGCATTAGAGGGGATACTAGATATAAAAGCAATCTGTATTTATTTGTGCTCATCATAGAAAACCTGATCTTTTCATTACAATACGAATCTACTGACATCCTGTTGCATTCTCTATACACATTCTTTTTCAAACTGAGAACTTAAAAATTGAAGTGGTCAGTCAATTTGATGTACTGTTTCAATTTGAAACTGTACGATTATTTGTTGCTTCATATTTCAGGACACGCAGGAAAGTCAATGTTTTTCCCCTAACCTCTTTGGGTACATTAACATTCCCGCTAATCAGCCGATAAACTTGCTATATGGTCGATTTGGTTGAATTATGAAGCTATTCTTAGACAGAAATAAGACGCTACTTCCGCGTTTGGACACAATTTATCTGATTTCACGAGCAGGTGTATTAGTAGGGCTAGCTTGGTATTTGCTGAGTTCTCATCATCAGATCAGCGATTCGCTCTTTACCTATGGCCTTATCGGGACTTTTGTTGCTCATATCATCCTATTCTGGTTAGCTGTTCAGGGTACTTTTGATATCAAACTAGGCTATCTGACATCAATCATTTACGACCTTTTGGTTATGCCCGCCCTTATTGTGTATACAGGTGGGATCAATTCTTCCTTCTTCCTCTTATTCCTCTTGACTATTTCAGTAGCCGCTTATGTTTTGACTTTCTGGTTTGCGACTGGTGTTGCCTTGATTGCTTCTTTGGTGTATCTCATTTCCGTTTACACACAACTGACAATGGAAACGTCGTTTGATATAGGGATTCGTGTCGGATTTTTCCTCATATTCTATTTGGCAATTTCTTATGCCTCGGGACATATGAGAAAATCAGAAAAACGACTTTTGAAATTATTTGATACGCTTAATATGAGAACGTCAGAACTCGAAAGATCTCAAGCCCACCTTGAGATGATCTATGAAAACTCCCGTATTCTCACTACTATTCTAAAACCTGAAAGTGTTGTCAAAGAGATCATGAGAATCCTTGGTGTTGTGATGGGGTATACAAATTACGGCATTCTTTTCAAAGACAAACATCAGAATCTTGTCTATCGTGCACGTTCTGTGAATAACGATGAAAATTACCACATGAAAGCGGTAGATACGAGCAAGATGGAATTATTACAGAGGATTTTTGATGCTGATGAGCCTGTTTGCGTAAAGGATATCCAGAATCGCGATGATTATGAACCCCTCAATGATGAATCGCGTTCAGTTATGGTAGTTCCAATGAATGCTCATGGTCAGGTCAATGGCATCCTTATCGTTGAATCTGATGATACTGATCAGTTTACCGAGCGTAACATTCAGATGCTTTCTGTTGTTGCACGTTCTGCCGCAATGGCACTTGAGAATGCAGAACTGCATCATCGAACTGAAGAACTGACAATCATTGATGAACTGACTGATACCTATAATTATCGTTATTTTATTAGCAAGCTCGATGAAGAAAAACGAAGAGCAAGCAGATATGACTTACCACTCTCTCTCATAATGGTTGATATTGACTGGTTCAAGAAATTTAATGATAGCTTTGGACATGAAGTCGGTAATATTGTTTTGAAGGAACTCTCAGCGATAATCAAGACTTGCATCCGTGATGTTGATATTTTCGCACGGTATGGGGGTGAAGAATTCGTTGTTATTTTACCGCAGACACCTCTTCATGAAGCGCGTACGATTGGGGAACGTATCCGTGAACAGGTTGAGCGACATGTTATAGAAACAAGCTCTGCAGGTCAACTACGTATAACCGTCTCAGTTGGGGTTAGTTCATTCCCGGAAAACGGGAAACCTCAGGAAGAATTGGTTACAGTGGCCGATCAGGCATTGTATAGGGCAAAAGATGAGGGTAGAAATCATGTTTGTGTTATGTAATCAATCGGGTAAAGTTGTTGTGACTAATAAGACAGGATGTTTGATATGTTGGATATATTAAGCAAAATCGGGCAACTTTTTATCATTGGATTCCCTGGGGTTGAACCAAGTCAAGCCTTTTTGAATTTCCTTAAAGAAGAGCAGATTGGCGGAATCATTCTCTTTGCTGAGAATTGTCCAACCCATCTTGTTGTCCGTGATACGATTCAAAGGTTGAACCAATCGTTCAAAGATTCTCAGCCGTTTATTGCCATTGATCAAGAAGGGGGAAGAGTCTGCCGTTTGCATGGTGTCCCTGCTGAAATACGTTCTGCTGAATATTGGGGAAGAAATAACAATATAGAAGGTTTCCGTGAAGTATACGAGCGTGCAGCTCTGTTTATGGACTCTCTCGGTATAAATCTCAATCTCTTCCCTGTATGCGACCTTGCACTTGAGAAAGATAATATCTGTCTTCGTGATCGTTGTTATGGGGCTGATCCTGTCCATGTTGCTGAGTTTGTTACTACTGCTGTTGAAACGTCTCGTGCTAATGGTCTCCTTAGTTGTTTGAAGCATTTTCCAGGTTTGGGAGCCGCGAGAATAGACCCACATGTACAGACTGCAGAAGCAGACTACGACGAGATGATCTGGGAACAGCGTGAACAGATTCCTTTCAAGGCGGGGATTGATGCGGGTGCAGAATTTGTTATGACTACTCATATGAGAATTCCGAAACTGGATGAGAAGGTTGTTACTGTCTCTGAGAAGATCATTAGTAAACTATTGCGGACAGAATTGAGTTTTGACGGACCTTTGATTACTGATGATCTAACTATGAAAGGTGCTGAGTCACTTGGGACGATAGGTGAACGTACAGTCGCGGCCTTTAATGCAGGCCATGATCTTCTGTTGTTCGGGCAGGATTTTGAGCAATCCGCACGTGCCTATGATTACTTTATTGAAGCATACAAGCGAGGTGAAGTTGAGTTATCTCGTTTGAATACCGCACTGGAAAGGGTTGCCGGGATTAAGTTCAAACTGGACAGTTCGGTGCTTCGGTGATTGATTGCCGTTATGTCACTACTGTCATTGATCGGACGTAAAAAGCTCGTTCTGCTTGGGTTGAATTCAGGGACTTCCGCTGATGGGCTTGACTTGGCAGTTGTTCGTATTTCTCGGAGAGGAACGAAGATTGAAAGTAAGTTCATCTATGGAACAGTCAGATCATATCCAATAGCATTGAAACAACAACTTGTGGAGATGGCCGACTGTCAAACGACCGAGCTTGAACATATCATAGCCCTTGATAGATCGCTCGGCATATTTTTCGGACAACAAGCCCGCCGTGTTATAAACAAAATGAATAGACAGAATATGCATATTGACCTCGTTGCATCACATGGCCATACGATCAGACACGTACCTCGCTACTTTGTATCAGGCAAGCAAAGGCGAAGTGGTTCACTTCAGATAGGTTCACTAGAACAAATTGCTACAATTACATCACTTCCTGTGGTGGGCGATTTTAGGCAGGCTGATCTTGCAGTAGGTGGGGAAGGTGCTCCGATAACGGGTTTGGCGTTGAAACGATTGATCGGCATGAAATCGGAGTCATTGCTTGTTGTGAACATTGGGGGGATGTCCAACTATTTCTACTACCCATCCGAAAAATCAGCAGGACATTCCAAAAGTGCAGATTGTGGTCCCGGTAATGTCCTGACTAATATCCTTTCAGAAAGACTTTTTCAAGTGCCTTTTGATCGGGGTGGGAAGTTAGCTAAGAGAGGGAAACCATCGACTGCATTGCTTTCAAGGTTGATTAATCAAACCACAACATCGCAGAAGACGTGTTCTACTGGTCGAGAGGTTTTTGGACCGTCACTTGCAGAGCTGATGATTGCATCTAAGCGAGAGCTAAAACTTTCAAACAATGATATTCTCTCAACAGCAACTGAGTTTACCGCCTACTCGATAGCAAAATCGATCAAATCACTTCTTGCACGAGATGACAAAGTTGTGAAATTATATTTGACCGGAGGCGGTCGACATAATCATTATATGCTGAATAGGATATCCGATTATTTGCCCGGTATCGAAGTTCTGCCAATAGAAGCAATTGGTTTTAACGGTGACCTTGTTGAGGCTGTTACGTTTGCCTTTTTGGGAGAGGCAACATTACGTTCAGAGCCGTTAGCATCGAGCAGGCATGAAGGACGACAGCCAATTGGTGGGAGAATAGTTCAACCACCTTTGAAGAGACAACGATAGATACTAATTATGAAGCTCAAGGACCTGATTATGATCATAAAACTCGCCGCTCGCATTGGAACAGGTCTTTGTTTGATGATCCTTGTATGGAGTTGTTCAAATATACCGGGTATCAAAGATGAGGAGCCAGGATCTTTTATCAGAGTTCCTTTTGTCCGAGTGCTATTAGGTGAGACTTCAGAAAGCTCAACTCTTGGTGCGAACCATGCTTTTGCGATAGAATGTATTGCACTCGGTGAGCAGTCTATTTACTATTCATCTAAGCCTGTAAAAGTATGGGCAAATGGTCGTACCCTGACAGTTGAAAACCACAATGGGTTGGTATTGCAAGATGAACTTGATGAAGTCAATATCATTCCGCGTGGGAATGATAACCGTATCAAAGTAGATGGAATGCCATATCGTGGCATTATTAGTGTATTGCCATACGGTCAGAATGTACGATTGGTGAATATCGTCTATATGGAAGACTACCTGCGAGGGGTGGTCCCTCCGGAGATTGGAAAGCGAAACAAAAATGAGCTTGAAGCGGTTAAGGCACAGGCGGTTGCGGCTCGGACTTATGCAATGGCACACCTGCAACAATATGGCAATGAGCCATACGATATGAAGTCTACAATTTATGATCAAGTATATGAAGGTGTACGAGTTGAAAACAAGCTCGTCAATCGGGGGATCGATGAAACTGCGGGTCGTGTTGTTACGTTTCAGGACGCACTCATCTCAGCGTATTATCATTCCACTTGTGGTGGGATGACAGACAATATCTCTCATGTCTGGGATCGTAAAGAGATAGAATATCTTAAAGCAACAGCGGATAGTGGCGCTTGTTCATGGTCGAAGTACTACCATTGGGAAGAAACATTTACCGAACCTCAATTACGAACTCGAGTAGAACAGTATCTCTCAGGGTCACGTGGTAAGGATATGCGTATTGATCCGATACAGTCAATCGAGATAGTTGAACGTACACCCGGTGGTCGAGTTGCTAAGCTTGTTCTGAGTACTCAGAATGAACGATTCCGTTTTTACAAAGATAAGATCCGCTGGGTATTCATGCGTGCTACCAATCAGGATCTGATATTGCCGTCAGATCGATTCGATGTGAAGATAAAACGGGACAGAATAGGACAGATAAAGACAATATCGTTTATTGGATCTGGGTCAGGGCACGGAGTCGGTATGTGTCAATGTGGTGCTATCGGCTACGCTCGACAAGGTTGGGCGTATGATAATATTCTTACTCATTATTATCAGGGTAGTGAAGTGAAGAAGCTGTACTAAAGGTAGTGAGCGGAGTGAAGCAGAAAAAACACACATTTTTGAAGATGCTGATTATATCACTATGTTTGATATCTGTCGGTGGTTCAGCATTGGCAGAATCCTATACGTATCGTGCAGGAGTCTTAGGTGGTCTTTCTACTTTAACAGGTGGTGATTCGGCTCATTTCAGCCTTCAAAACATGTATGGAGTTACTTTCGGATACTCACCGTCTACACACTGGTCTGTCGATCTTTCGCTGTCATTTCATGATCTCTATGACGACTCAACTAAGACTTCCAGTTTCTCCATCGGTTCAAATGCGGATAATGCGATCAGGCATTATAAAGCGTCACGGTTAAGTGCTATACTGAATCGGAATTTGATGTCGGTAGAAAGTCGCTTTACTATGACTATAGGGGTTGGTGGCGGGCTTCTTCTCTGGAAGACATTTGATCCGATACATGACACGCTCTTGAAAGTCTTAGGGGCACGAAACGAGATGCTCGACTTTTCTTCAGCAGAAGTATTCCTTTCAACTGGAATCGGATTGGATCTGAAGTTTTCGAAGCGAACGAGCCTAACATTCAATCTCTATGCTGACTATCTTACAGGGGCAGGTACTGATTTTGCTAATGAAGTAAACGGGTATCGAGAGAGATATCTGATCGGGAGTCAGTTTTCGCTAAACTTTGCTTTTGGTCGTTCAGAACCTTCATGGGCCTCTGATCCGACATGGAAACGTCCCGCCGTTCTACCTCGCGTACGCAAAGCGACATTGAGAGACAGCGATTCTGATGGTATTCCTGATGCTACTGATAAATGTCCTGACACTCCTCAAGGTGCATTAATTGACAAAAAAGGTTGTAGTTTTGACTCTGACAATGACGGTGTAGTTGACGGACTCGATCATTGTCCGGACTCTGATCGATTGGCAATCGGTCAGATAGATATTTACGGTTGTCCGATAGACTCCGATTTTGATGGTGTACCGGATTATCGCGATAATTGTCCAGACAATGCTGTTGGTGCAGAAGTGGATATGGATGGATGTCCAATTGATGATGATAAAGATGGTGTCCCTAACGGGTTAGATGATTGCCCTGGGACTCTATATGGTGTCGATGTAGATAAATACGGTTGTATTGATCTGACGATGCTTTCAAAGCCGATGATAATCAATATCGACTATCCCTCGGGATCATTTGAGATTGACCGACGCTCTCGTGAGCGGTTGCGTCAACTTGCACGCGTACTTGCTTTTGTCCCTGAGATAAAATTAGAAATCAGCGGTTACACAGATAACATTGGGACGAGCAAAGCAAATCGTGATCTGTCGCTCAAACGAGCCAATCGGGTCAGAGATTTTCTTGTTGCCGCTGAAGTTGATAGTGATCGGATAAAAGTATATGGCAGAGGCGAAGATAACTTTATCGCATCGAATAAAACAGCACAAGGACGAGCTAAGAACAGAAGAATTGAGATAATATTTCATAAATGAGAACAAAGATATAGTATGAACGAAGGTTACCACTCTCAACAAGTTCACGAACGACGACAGAGTCAGTTTGCTCTTGTACTTTTTCTTCCTGATGATCTCGACAAGATTGTCACACCATTACGAGAGCGATTTGATCCGATGTATAATCTTGTCCCGCCACATGTTACTATTGTTTTTCCATTTGAATACGGTCGCCCGTTGGATGAACTGGCAGGCCTACTTAGGGCGGAATTAGAGAATGAAGGGGAGATTCTGATTGAAATGGATTCGATAGTTGATTTCTATCCGTCTTATCCCGTGATTTGTTGGTCAATCAAACCGAACGACAAACTGACAAATCTGCATTATCGTTTATATGGACGGCTCGATATGGCTGTTCCCCATCGGGAGTATCGGCCACATATAACGGTAGCCCGTGAAATATCAGAGCATCGGCGTGTATTGGTCAAAGAGCAAATTGCTCCATACTTGCCTAAGGAGCGATTTGTTGCATCTACAGCTGATTTGATTATGCCTCTGCATGGTTCAAAATGGGTGTCAGTACGTACTTTTTCCTTTGAAGCATAAAACAATATGGCAAAGAAAAAAGCGATCTCTCAGGAGACCGCTTTTTCATGTGCTTTAGTTCGTAAGGTGTTCGTAAGATTATTTCTTCGCACCATCCTCTTTAGGATGAACCTTCAACTTACGTTCTTCAAATTTGAATTCCTTGAAATTTGCATTACCTTCTTTGGTGTGACATCTGACACAAGTTTCCTCAGTCGGTAAAATCAATCCAGCATCAATAGCCATCTGTTCATGCTTTTTCGGATCGGCTTTCCATTTTTTCTTGCTCATGATTTTGGGTGATTTATAGGCTGAACCTGGGCCATGACAAGCTTCACACTGTACACCTTCGAGCAATACACCCTTAGCTGTTGTACCTGTGATATGACATTTTGTACATTCAGGTTTCTTCTTTTCATCGTCAGAAAGCAGGTCGTACGCCTTGGCATGACCAGTTTCAGACCATGATTTGAAGTTCGCCTTATGACAAGTCTTGCATTTCTTTGCACCTACATATTTGTGTGCAGTATCCTTTGCTGTAACCATCCCCGATGCAACGAGTAGAAGTGCGGCGAGGAAGAACGAGAAAATTGAAACTCTACGCATAATCATCTCTCCTAAGTTGTTACTATTCCTTATACAATTTTAATTCAATTTAATTCCATCAAATTTTGCGCAAACATACATATCTTTGTCTATGTAGTCAAGAAAACAGATTGAAATCATGTAAAAAATGCTAATAAGCAGAAATACCTTGCTTATGTAGGGAAAAATCGGTACTCTAGGCCGGGTAAGAGTATGAATATTTTAATAGTTACCCAGCATTTTCCCCCGGAACGTGGGGCTGTACGGAGATTAGCGGAATTCGCAAGACACTTCACCAAAGAAGGTGAGCAAGTGTCTGTATTGACTGCTATGCCCAATTATCCTGACGGTATTGTACCTGAAAAATATCGTGGGAGTTTCTTCTATGTTGAAGAAATTGAGGGAGTTAAGATCTACCGTAGCTATGTGTTACCGGCTTCGAACCGATATCCGGGAAAGCGGATGATCGGGTTTATCATATTCATGATAACTGCTCTGATTAACAGCTTTCGGATTAAGGGTGATTTTGATCTGATCCTTGCCTCAACTCCGACTGTTACTACTCCCGTTATAGGGTGGATTTTGGCAAAGATACGTCGAGCTAAATTTGTCATTGAAATCAGAGATTTACAACCAGAATCAAGTGAAGAATTTGGAAATCTTAGACACTCACTCTTTACTCGTGGTTTGAAAAAGCTCATGCATTCACTCTATCGTAAGGCTGAGCATGTTGTTTCTGTGACAGATGGTATCACGTCCTATCTGGTTGAGATCGGAATCGATCCAAAGCGGATATCTACTATTAAATCAGGAGTGGGAAGCGAATTCCTGCATTCTGAAACGAATGGTGTTCGCAAGCGGTTTGGATGGGAAGGGAAGTACCTTGTTCTGTATTGTGGAACTTTGGGTTGGGCACATACCCTTGAAACGGTCATTGAGGCGGCTCGTCATTTAGTAGACCAGCCAGATATAGAGTTTGTTTTTGCAGGTGATGGCCAGAAAAGAGCCGCACTTGAAGGGATGGTACGTGATTATGGGCTCAAAAATGTTTCATTCATCGGTCTTCAAGAACTGGAAACAGTTCCATATTTTCTAAAAGCGAGCGATGTATTAGTTGAGAGCCTTAAGGAAGTACCGATCACCAAAGGGACTTTCCCTTGCAAACTTTTTGAGTATATGGCTTCAGGACGGCCTATAATATTCGGATCACGAGGTGGAGAGGCTGTGCGGGAACTTGAAATGGCAGGTGGTGCCCTATGGTTCCCGACTGACCGTCCAGAACGTCTTAGTGAGTTGATTCTGCAGTTGAAGAATGGTAAGATAGATGGTGATGATCTTGGGAAAAAATACCACCACCATGTGGTCGAGAATCATCGTCGCGAACTTTGGGCTGATCGTTATCTCAAAGTGATCCGTGATCTTAAAAACTCCTGTTAATCGCTAAGTCCTTTTCCTTTTCTATTATTTTTCTATATATTACATCATTAGTTTCAGGCTCATGAGTGGAGAAAGAATATGTCTATGACTATAGAAAAAGACCAGACAGTCAAAAAGCTCTCAATTTCAGATTTACCGGAATTGTTGGTTGGTAGTGATACGACCGTTCCAACAATGAATGGGCCGATGCGTTATATCAACTTTGATAATGCGGCCTCGACTCCAACATTCAAGCCGATAGCAGATTCGGTTATGTCGTTCCTTCGTTGGTATTCTAATGTACATCGTGGAACAGGCTTTAAGTCACAATTGGCTAGTTGGGCATTTGAAAATGCCCGTGATATTGTAGCTGATTTTGTCGGAGCTGATTTAGCGCGACAGGTAGTTATCTTCACAAAAAATTCAACTGATGCGATCAATAAACTGGCCTCACGTCTTCCACTAACAAAAAATGATATTGTGCTTACAACACTCATGGAACATCATTCGAATGAACTTCCATGGAGACGAGTTGCGACAGTACGTCATATCGGTTTGAATGATGATG
>JAJRUL010000059.1 GCA_024277795.1 Candidatus Zixiibacteriota bacterium | reverse complement strand
AGTTCCAAAGCGGGTATGGAAAAGGTGATATATCACCCCGAGTTGCATCGTCCCGGTTTGGCGTTGACCGGCTTCTTTGAGCGATTTGCTAATCGGAGAGTTCAGGTTTTGGGTGAAACTGAGATGGCGTATATGAATCGCCTTCCTCTTGATCGTCTCAAAGAAATCACTCGCCGAATGTTTGAATTTGATGTTCCGATGGTTATTATTGCCAAAGGGATAATTCCTCCGTCAGTTTTTATTGAAGCTGCAGATGAGTTTCGAACTGGAATCTTTTCAAGCAGACTCAGTACAGCACAACTCGCCTCGCGTCTTACAGGTTACCTCGATCAGATTTTCGCTCCGAGAACAACAACCCACGGGACTCTTGTTGACGTGTATGGTGTCGGTCTGCTCTATACGGGTAAATCTGGTATAGGAAAGTCAGAAGTCGCATTGGATTTAGTTGAGAGAGGACACCGACTTGTTGCTGATGATGTGGTGAAGATTACCAAAGTTAGCCCTGATGTTGTAGTTGGTTCCGGTTCTGAGTTACTGGGGCACCACATGGAGATCAGAGGAGTCGGTATTATTGATGTCGAACAGCTTTTCGGCATTCGATCAATTAGAATGCAAAAACGGATTGAAGTTGAAGTGAACCTGACTCTGTGGGAAGAAACAGCCGATTATGAGCGACTCGGTGTTGAATCTCGATTTACAACGACTCTTGGGGTTCGAATCCCGACTGTTCGTGTCCCGATTTCTCCGGGTAAGAATATCACGGTGATATCTGAAGTTATTGCTATGAACCATATGATGAAGGTTTATGGCGAAAACTCTGCGTTGGAATTCTCCAAAAAGCTCTCACAACAGATCAGTCGACAATCTTCTACACGTGAGTATCTTGAATCAGACTTTGAATAGAGCCCGAAACACGCATAATTCTGCAAAAATGGGGCTTGGCGATCAGGCTCAAATATCCTATTTTATGACCCTGTCTGCTTTATTACAGAGCAGAAAAAAACCAGAAACTACTGACCTCAAATGAGGTACAAGGATAGGAAAACCGGAGGAATTTGACTGATGAAATTGACTATAGGAACGTTTCTTACAATTGCCTTGATAGGACTCTTGATGATCGGCTGTGGGTCATCCGGAGATAAAGTTCTCGCCAAAGTAGGGGACTATGAGATAACAGCCTCAGAATTTGGTGAATACTTTGCCTCAGTACGGATGCCATTTCCTACCGCACAGGATGAGTTCAACAAACGTCGTGAGGCATTGGATAGCCTGATAGTAAGTCGGTTGTTGATTCAGGGTGCTTATGAGATGGGCGTTGATCAAAGTGCTGAATTGGCACGGGTAGTATTGGCAAACAAAGATAAGTTCCTGGTCGATGTTCTTTTGAATCAGGAGGTTGTGCAGAAGGCAAAACCGACTGATGCTGAAATCAAGCAGTTTTGGGATCGCTTGGAATACAAAGTTAAAGCATCTCATATTCTGGTGTCTGACCTCGATACTGCAAATGCATTGATTGCCCGTATTCAAGATGGTGAGAGTTTTGAAAAATTGGCCCATGAGTACTCAATTGATCGTTCCGCAGAAAAGAATAAAGGAGATCTCGGTTTTTTCACTTGGGGGCAAATGGTGGATCCATTCCAGAAAGCTGTTTGGCAGATGGAACCTGGGGAATTGTCTCCACCAGTAAAGTCGGACTATGGTTATCACATTATTAAATTGGTCGACCGACTACCAAACGAATACAGAACCGACCTCGAAAAGATGCGTCCGGAGATAACCGATCAGTTGTATAAGCGCAATCAGAGAAGAATTGGACGTGCGTATTTTGAGAATTTGCAGAAACGGTACCCGATTATTGTAGATACCGCAACATGTGACTACTTGATAAAGAAACGGGAGAACATCTACCCTCCTATGCTTTTGAAAACCTTTCCGAAGAATGATTTTGATTTGGAACAGCTTGATCGAAATGAGAAAGAATTGGTTCTGGCCCATTGGGAAGGCGGACAGTTGACAGTACTTGAATACCTCCAGGCTATCAAGTCTATTTCACCTAATTTCAAGCCTGATCTTGACGACTACGATTCTCTGGCAACTGTTATCTTCAATTTGAAAATGAGTGATATTCTTATTGTTGAAGCACATCAACAGGGAATTGATGCAAATGAAGTATATCAGCAAAAGCTGAAACTTTTCAAAGAGTTGGCAATGGCTGACATTATGCGTAATGATTCCATCCCGATGCCTGAACCGCCTGATGATATGATGGCTCGTAAGTATTATGATCAACATCCTGAGGAATACACAACTCCAGCCAAAGTACAAGTGTATGAAATCTTACTGTCTGATGAGGTTAAAGCACGAGAAATTGCCAAGAATACTAAGAGTCTTAAAGAATTCAAAAACTTAGCCATGGATTTGACCGAACGTCCGGGGAAGCGAGCTGTCAAAGGTGACTTGGGAGAGATTCAGCGTAAGTATTATCCTGAAATCTATGATTTGGCAGTGAAAACAGATGTTGATAAAATTGGTGGCCCTGTTGTTACATATGGGAAATATTCTATTTTCTGGGTTGCTGATAAGACAACTCCTGAGCTGAAAGATTATCTCGGTGTGAAACGAGATATCATGCAAAAACTCATTGCCGATCAACGCAGGAATACTCTTAACGATTGGTTGGAAAAACGTCGTGTTAATACAAAAATTGAAATCAACGAAGACGCACTCTGGTCAACAATAGATATGAGCAAATATGAGGATGCCGAAGGGGAATAGTCTCTTATGAAGAGATTACGCATCATTTCAATAGCAGTTTTTTCTTTGCTCATTTTTGTGAGTGCTGTTTCTGTGAATGCAGAACGGGAGACGATTGATCGTATCGTCGCTATTGCCGGGAGTAAAGTGATTCTTGCTTCAGAGTTAGCTAGCCAGATGCAGATGGTTGCTATGCAAACTGGGAAACGCCCGAAGAATGAGCAAGAGGTTGAGAAGCTCAAGAGCGAATTGCTCGAACAGATGATATCAGATCAGCTGTTCCTTTTGGCCGCTGAACAGGATACGACTATCACGATTCAACCTGCTGAAATAGACCAAGCTCTTGATTAACACATCGCAAAAGTAAGTGCTAATTTCCCTTCACAGGAGGATTTTAAGGAAGCATTAAGTGCCGAGGGGTTGACCATACGAGACCTCAAGAAACGTTATCGAAATGATATCAAGGGACAACTGCTCAAGCAGAGATTCATAGGCCGAAAAATGCAAACAGTATCAGTCTCGCGTAAAGAAGTTGAAGAATTCTTTGATGAATATCGAGACTCTATTCCCGCGCAACCTGAAGCTGTTAAGCTCGCACATATACTTATTGAAATACGACCATCAAAAGAAGTCGAAGACTCGATAAAAGCTGTAGCTACTTCTCTTCGGCAAAAGGCTATTGAAGGTGTTGATTTTGCGACACTCTCTCAAGAGAATTCAAGTTTAGGTGCTGGTGCCAATGGAGGAGATCTTGGTTATGTTGCCCGTGGGGATGTAGTCCCGGAGTTTGCACGGGCCGCTTTTAATCTGTCCATAGGGGATATTTCGGGTGTTGTTCGCACACAATTTGGATACCATATTATCAAATGTGAAGGAAAGCGGGGGGATAAGCTAAAACTGAGACATATTCTTTTGGCTGTGATGCCGACGCATGAAGATACTGTTCGTGCAGGTGTTGTGGCTGATTCATTGATTAAAGCAGCGCGGTCTGGTGATGACTTTCGAGCATTGGCGAAAGCATTCTCAGCAGATAATACAACAAGGGCTGAAGGTGGCGAACTTGGTTGGTTTGCTACAAATCAGATGCCGAGAGAATTTATCTCATCTGTCACTGGTTGGACTGAGGTCGGGGCAATTAAGGGACCGATCCTTTCCCAATTTGGGTTGCATATCCTGAAACTACTTGACTACCAACCTGAACGGCAATACAGCCTTGCCGAGGATTTTGATAAAATAAAAGAGTTGGCACGTCAGGATAAGACTGGTCGTTTGATTGACAAGTGGGTTGAAGAGTTCAAGGCAAAAACATTTATAGAGATTAGAGAATAACTAACGTTGCGTATTGATGATTTCCTCTCTTCAGTCGGGCTGATTAAACGCCGTACAATCGCAAAACAACTTGGACAGAACGGTCTTCTGGCTGTTAATGGTCGTACGGTTAAGCCAGCCTATCAGATTAATACTGGCGATATTGTTCAGGTAAAAGGGACGAATCCTTTAGCTGTTGAAGTTACTTCTATCCCGGCTGGTTCTGTACCGAAAGAAAAAAGGGACAATTACTTCAAGAAAGTCAGTTCAGTCAGTTGAGAACGTTTCTGTTATTTCTTGCCTCTTACGTCTGCTGACACTACTATTATCGCATGAAACTAGGTATAATTGGACAACCGCAAAGCGGTAAGACAACAATTTTCAATGCCGCTGCTGGAAAGCAGGAAGCTGTTGGAGATTACTCTCAGGCAAGTCACCGTGCAGTAATAAAAGTGCCCGATGAACGAGTGGATAAACTAGCCGAACTTGTTTCCCCTAAAAAAATTACTTATGCGGAGATTGAGTTTCTTGATGCTCCCGGATTTACGGGGAAAGGGAAACAAAGCGGGGGGAGTGAGATCAATCCTGAGCTGAAATTGATGGACGCATTGACGATGGTAATCGACGTATTTTCAGCAGATGCCGAACCTGAACGAGCGATTGGCAACCTTATTGATGAGATGATGCTCTCAGACTTAACAGTTGTTGAGAACAACATCGAAAAAAAAACAAAGAAACTAAAAGGTACTGGTGATAAGTCAGCAGAGAAAGAAATTGCGTTGCTTAAACGTTGTCGTGAAGCACTTGAAAACGAACAGCCTCTGATCGATGTCGATTTTGGCAATGATGAGGAGAAACTTCTTCGCGGTTATACTTTTCTGTCACAGAAGCCATTGTTGATTATCCTCAACATTAAAGAGGATGATATAGCGAATTCTGATGAAATCCTCTCGCAGTTTGCAGGTCGCGTATCTACGGGTAAGAGAGAGCTTGCGGTGATGTGTGGTCAAATTGAGATGGAGCTCGCTTCGATGGATCCTGATGATAGAGATGAATTCATGGCCGACCTCGGCATCTCCTCACCAGCTGTCGAGACTGTGATTCAGAAGTCATATCGGCTATTGGGTTTGATTTCTTTCTTAACTGTTGGAACTCCTGAAGTACGGGCTTGGACAATTCCTGTCAATACAATTGCTCAGCGTGCCGCAGGTGTCATCCACAGTGATATTGAAAAAGGGTTTATACGTGCGGAGGTAACTTCGTATGATGACTATCTTGAATACAAAACAACGGCCGCACTCAAAGCGGCTGGTCGCACACGGCTCGAAGGAAAAGAGTATATCGTTCAGGATGGCGATATCATGCTTTTCAGGTTCAATGTGTAGGCAATGTGATGCGAAAAAGAGTGAATGAT
The DNA here is from genome assembly GCA_024277795.1 of Candidatus Zixiibacteriota bacterium. Classification (GTDB taxonomy): domain Bacteria; phylum Zixibacteria; class MSB-5A5; order GN15; family FEB-12; genus JAJRUL01. Next base: position 10,518 of record JAJRUL010000059.1, on the reverse strand, counting down.
ATGGTAGTGAAGAAAACTGTTTCATTTGACGATACTATTATATTGTGTGATGTGATATGAAACAGAATAACGAATTTGAGGATCCTGTGATCGATACATTGGAAAAAGAAAAGCAAGACGAAACAACCGATACGAATGTACTCCCGATTCTCCCACTTAAAGGGACAATTGTCTATCCGTATCTAGTCGTACCGCTCATGATTCAGGATGCTGATCAGGCACGTCTTGTTGATGATGCTCTTATGCGAGGTTCTCGAATAGGGCTGTTCCTGCAGAAAGATGCGGAAAAAGAAAATCCTGGTCCTGATGATCTATATGATGTTGGATGTTCGGGATCTATTCTGAAAATGCTTCGTTTCCCGGATGGTACTGTTCGTTTTCTCATACAAGGCTTGGAGCGTATTCGAGTCAAGAGATTTACTGAATCAGAACGCTTTCTTATGGCTGAAGTGGAAGTGTTGCCAGAAATTATTGGGAGCAAAGTTAAAGCAGAAGCTTTGCAAAGAAGCATAGCCTCTGCAATCAAGACTCTAGTCGGACTTGCTCCATATCTAAATGAAGAATTTCATGTGTCAGCGATAAATCAGGATACCCCTTCAAAGTTGACTGACTTTGTCGCATCAAATCTGAATATTCCGATTCAACGCAAGCAACAACTTTTGGCAGAGCCTGATTTACTCAAACGTATGAATCGGCTTTACAGTGCATTGAATAAAGAACTTGAAGTGCTTGAACTCTCACAGAAGATTCAAGCTAAAGCCGCTACTGAGTTAGGTAAATCGCAACGTGATTATATACTCCGCGAGCAACTCAAGGCGATTAAGAAAGAGCTTGGTGATGGCGATGACTCTTCGGATGTAGATGAATTTGAAGAAAAAATAAAACAGTCTCATATGCCGGAATCAGTCGAGACTGTTGCTCGAAAAGAGCTTGATCGTCTGTCACACATGAATCCATCATCGGCCGAATACACTGTATCACGAACATACCTTGATTGGCTTGTTAGTTTGCCCTGGAGTAACGCTACCGAGGATAAATTAGACCTTCGCAAGGCAAAAAAAATTCTTGATGAAGATCATTACAACTTAGTTAAAGTAAAAGATCGAATATTAGAATACCTCGCTGTGCGGAAGCTCAAAGCTGATGTCAAGGGTCCGATTCTCTGTTTTGTCGGCCCTCCCGGAGTTGGTAAAACTTCACTAGGGAAATCGATAGCCCGTGCGATGGGGAGAGAGTTCTCACGTGTTTCACTTGGTGGCATGAGAGATGAAGCGGAGATTAGAGGACATCGTCGGACATACATCGGGGCGATGCCTGGGCGTATTATACAATCGTTAAAGAAGTGCGGGACTCATAATCCCGTCATTATGCTCGATGAGATAGATAAACTCGGGTCTGATTTCCGCGGTGATCCTGCTTCGGCGTTACTTGAAGTGCTCGATCCAGAGCAGAATGACTCATTTTCCGATCATTATCTTGAAGTGCCGTTTGATTTGTCGCGAGTTATGTTTATCACTACTGCAAATTGGATGGAGCCGATTCCTGCAGTATTACGCGACCGTATGGAAGTGATTCGGATTCCTGGCTATACTGACCTTGAGAAGTTGGCTATTTCAGAACGTCATTTGATGCCAAAACAGCTTGAGAATCATGGATTGAATAGTACGCATCTTACTATTGAAGAATCGGCTATCAAGACTTTGATTGATAGTTACACTCGTGAAGCAGGTTTGAGAAATTTGGAGCGAGAGATCGCCTCATTGGTGAGAAAAGTGGCACGTCGTGTTGCAACTGGTTATAAGCAAAAAATCACAATTTCTGCCAAAGATGTGCCTAAACTTCTCGGTCCGCAAAAGTACTCTCGTGAGGCTGTTAGTCGTCACGCCCGTGTCGGGATTGTTCCAGGTTTGGCCTACACCTCTGTTGGTGGTGAAATGCTCTTTGTAGAAGCAACATCAATGAGAGGGAAGCGTGCTCTGACTTTGACTGGTCAGCTTGGTGATGTGATGAAAGAATCAGCTCAGGCAGCGATGTCTTTTGTGCGTTCTAATGCGCCTTCATTCAATATCGATCCTGAGATTTTCGAGGAGTTAGAAGTTCATATCCACGTTCCAGCGGGAGCGACACCGAAAGACGGCCCATCAGCAGGAATTACAATGATGGTTGCTTTAGCATCGCTGTTTACCGGAAGAGCAGTCAAGCCATGTCTTGCAATGACTGGCGAAATAACCCTTCGGGGAAATCTGCTTCCAATAGGTGGACTTAAAGAAAAACTCTTGGCCGCTTACCGTGCGGGCATAGATACTGTGCTTCTGCCTGAAGAAAATCGGAAGGATACGACAGAGTTGCCGAGAGAGATCAAAAAATCAATAAAGCTGAAATTCTTTTCCGACTGTTTGACTGCTGTTGACTACGCTCTTGAAAAAAAGCCAAAGAGTAAGAACTCAAAACCAACAGGGAAGAGAACAGCATGCAGGAAAACATCTCCGTCAAAGCGGACAAGTAAGAAAAGAGCATAAACTTGAGACTGACAAGGACGTTGGTCGTATGAAGATAGTTACTGCATCACAAATGCAACGCATCGACCGTTGTGCTATTGATGATCAGAAGATACCATCACTTGAGTTGATGGAAAATGCTGGCAGAGGGATTGCCAGCACAATTCTTGCCGATCTTTCGTCAACCCTCCCTGAACCCAGATTTACCGTTGTATGTGGCAAAGGGAATAATGGGGGAGACGGTTTTGTTATTGCACGCTATCTGCAGGAAGCAAGGGGGAATGTTGAAGTCTTTTTTCTCGGGCCGATTGAGAAATTATCAGCCGATGCACGAGTCAATCATGGTCATGCTCTTGAAAACGGTGTTACAGTTAACGAAATCACATCAATTGAAGACGTGCCTAAACAACTCGACTCTGACTATCTGATTGACGCAATTTTCGGAACAGGCTTTACAGGTGCTCCGAGAGGGGTAAGTGCTGAACTCATCGATTGGATTAATAATCAGGACAAACCGATTATAATTGCTGTTGATATCCCTTCAGGTGTAAATGCAGACAATGGTAGACAAGATGGTGATGCAGTCAGTGCGGATCAGACATTCTCACTCGCTTTGCCAAAGATTGGGCTGACAGTTTTTCCTGGCAAAGCAAGCTGTGGGGAACTGCAGGTGATCCCAATAGGAATACCTGATGACGTAATTGAACAGGCGGAAATATCGACTAACCTTATTACCGGTGAGCTTGTATCGACTCTTTTACCATACCGGCAACCTGATGGTTACAAAGGGACTTTTGGTAAAGTCTTTCTTCTGGCTGGGTCATTCGGTATGACAGGTGCCGCATCGCTCTCAGCACAATCTGCCTATCGATCTGGAAGCGGTTTAGTGAAAATAGGTTGTCCTAAATCTGTTCTGCCAACTATTTCCGCTCTCGCACCTGAACCAACTTTACATGGTCTCCCCGAATTGAACAAAAAAGGGGCGTTGGCACTTCGAGCACTTGGTGAAGTTCGGCAATTGAGTGATGCTCATGATGCCATCATTGTTGGGCCAGGGCTTGGAATGTATCATGAAACTCAGGAGTTAGTCCGACGTTTCCTAAGCAAACTTGATAAGCCGACCATTATTGATGCAGATGCGATCAATGCGTTGGCTCAGTCGACTGATATTCTTCAAGCAATGACTTTTGATAAAGTATTGACTCCGCATGTGGGAGAATTTGAGCGACTGACTGGCAAAAAAATACCAGATGATATATTGGATAAGATTGACGTGATACAAGAATATGCCAATAGGTTCAACTGTGTCTTACTGCTCAAGGGGAACCCGACAATTATAGCTGACCAGTCAGGTCAGTCTTGGATCAACCCGACTGGTAACAACGGGATGGCTACTGGCGGTTCTGGAGATGTGCTCTCGGGTCTTATAGGTGCTTTGCTCGGAGCGGGGATGGATGCGATCGATGCCACTATTTGCGGAGCGTATATTCATGGACTGGCAGGGGATATTGCGGCTACCGAACTTGGTTCTCGTTCAATGATCGCCTCGGATATTATCCGCTATCTCAGCGATGCTTTCCAGATAGTCGAGGAGTAAGCCTCTGAAGGCTTTATATTTCTTCGAAGTAATCCGTGTCAATTGTTTTGATGTGATAAGTATTTGCTGTCGACAGTCCTACGTTGTTTTCTATCATCAAATCTGCAAGACGTTCACCGTCAATTAGAATGATTTTGTATTCAACTTGTTTAACAAAATCATAGACACTTTGTGGAAAGCTTGAAGTTGTGATAAAAATACCCTTTTTAGCTTTCTTGGATGCAAGAGCACCTGTAAAATCTCTTATTTCTTTTACTGGGATAGAATTTTCCCATCGTTTTGCCTGAAGGTATATGACATCAAGGCCTAGCTTATCTTCGTTGATGATTCCATCAATACCACCATCACCAGATCTTCCCATAGCTTGTCCAGCATCTTTTCTAGATCCGCCATATCCCATTGCTATCAGTAAGTCGATAACGAGTGTTTCAAAAAACTCAGGAGTACATGATTTTACTATCTCCAATATTTCTTTTGATAATTCGGAGTGAAGTTTTTCGTAAGCATATTCAAGAGATTCTTCGGGTGTTTGGTCAGTATCGTTGACAATTGGTTTAACAACTGAAGATCTTTGATTATTTTTTTTCTTTGATTTCGATTTAAATTCTACGAAAGCATCGTATTTCAAAAGGAACTTTGATGTTATCTTCTGAGGCTTTTCTTTAAGAAGTAACAATCCCTTGTCACTGATTCTTAAATATCCCCTTTTAGGAGAATTAAGTAAACCAGCATGTTTTAAGTATGTTCGTGCCCAGCTTACCCTATTTCGGAAAACGGGGTATTTACCACTGGGTAACTTTTCTCTTAATTCTTGATTTGTGAGGGCAAAGTGCTTTGCTAAGGCATCATGAATCTCAGTCAAACTATGTTCTTGACCGTCTTCGAGGAATTTTAGAAGTGGTAGCATTATTTCTTCATACTTTGGAATCATACTTTCCCCTTACACATCCGCTCCGTGGCATTTCTTGTATTTTTTCCCACTACCGCATGGGCATGGATCGTTACGACCGACTTTGGCTGTTGTTCGGCGAACTGTACCACCTTGTTTGCCAGCTTGTGATGCTTTTGCCATCGGGTTATTCTGTTGAGTTGCAATACCTTCAGGAGCCGCACTCGGGGCAGAACCGGACGCTAAACCCATTCCCGTAGCATCGGCATGAGATGTCACCATATTGCTTTCCGAACGACGTTTTGCATGTGAGTCATCAGGTATATTGACTTGCAGTTTGAAGACAAGGTTTACAATTTCACGGTCGACAGTAGCTATCATGTTCTGGAATATCTGGAAACCGTCTCGTTTATACATATCAATCGGTTTCCCCATAGCGCCATGATACGCTCTTAGGCCGATTCCTGTACGCAGTTCATCCATCTCAGCCAAATGGTCGCGCCAGTGTTGATCAATTGTAGTCAATACAGCATATCGTTCGAGTTGACGCATGATCTCACTGCCGTAGAGCTCTTCCTTCTGTTTGTAGAATTGCATCACCGCACCAAGAATTCGTTCACGCATGTTCTCCTGAGTGAGGCCGTACAAATCTTCATCTTTGAACTCGATATTGAGCAGATATGTTTTGCGCAAGCTGTCTTGGAATGCTGACATATTCCACATCTCAGCATCATCAGATGCAGGACAGTATTCCTCGATATATCCATCGAGAACATCTTCAATCAGTTCGACAACTTCTTCTTGAATAGATTCACGTTCTAGAGCTGCCAGACGACGTTCATAGATCCATTTTCGTTGGACATTCATGACATCATCATATTCGAGTGTATGCTTACGAATTGCAAAGTTCTGTGCTTCGACTTTCTTTTGAGCACGTTCGATAGCTTTAGTTACCATCTTATGAGTAATAACTTCACCTTCTTGAACACCAAGACGGTCCATTATTGATCCGAGTCGATCCCCTCCGAACAGACGCATCAAATCATCCTCAAGTGAGAGAAAGAAGATCGATGACCCCGGATCACCCTGACGACCTGCACGACCACGGAGCTGACGGTCAATACGCCGTGCTTCATGTCGTTCGGTTCCGATGATATGCAGTCCGCCTTTTTCGATAACTCCCTCACCAAGTCGAATATCAGTCCCACGTCCCGCCATGTTTGTAGCAATCGTTACAGCACCCGGTTCACCTGCGGCAGCAACAATTTCTGCTTCACTTTGATGCTGTTTTGCATTGAGAACGTGGTGTTTAACCTTAGTTCGTTTTAACATTCGTGAGAGCGTTTCAGATACATCAACAGTAGTTGTGCCGACAAGGACAGGTCTTCCTTCATTATGTTTTTTTACAATCTCTTCTATGATGGCATTGTATTTTTCACGACGAGTGCGGAAGATTTGATCTTCCATATCATCACGGATAATAGGACGGTTTGTCGGAATCACCATCACATCAAGCTTATAGATATCAAAAAACTCTGCGGCTTCTGTCTCGGCCGTACCAGTCATACCCGCGAGCTTATCATACATTCTGAAGTAGTTCTGCAACGTTATGGTCGCAAGGGTTTGAGATTCTGCTTCAATTTTCACGTTTTCTTTTGCTTCGATAGACTGATGCAGACCATCAGAGTAGCGTCGTCCAGGAAGGACACGCCCCGTGAACTCATCGACAATCATCACCTTACCGTCTTGCACGACATATTCAACATCTTTTTCATAGAGTGAGTATGCTCTTAGGAGTTGGCTTATGGCATGAACTTTTTCAGAGCGCTCAGAATGAATACGGTATATCTCATCGGTTTTCTTTTTCCGTTCCTCGTCAGAAAGTGATGTATCACCTGCAAGTTCTGAGAGCATCGTTGAGATGTCGGGAATCTCAAAGAGCTTCTGCTCATCGGGAGTCAATTGTTTCTGTCCAAGATCGGTAAGAGCAATCGAATGTTCTCGCTCGTCAATAAAGAAATAGAGTCGTTCATCAACTTCATGCAGTTTTTTATCACGCATGAATGATGCCTCAACATCACTAACGAGCTTCTTCATCCCGGGTTCATTCATCAGCTTCATCAGCTTTTTATTCTTAGGTGCTCCACGATTGGCCGCCAACAGCAAAAGCCCTGCCTCAAATTCGTTGTCCGATTTTCCTTCACTAAGAAGTTGTTCTGCCTTGCCAATCATGTCGTTAACCAGTTTTACCTGCTTACGCATTACAGCTTCAACAGTCGGACGCATTTGTCGATAGCGGTCATGGACTGAATGTTCGACTTGGCCAGAGATAATTAGTGGAGTACGAGCTTCGTCGATCAGAATTGAATCAACTTCGTCAATAATAGCATAATTATAATTACGTTGGACTCGATCCTCGGCTTTTTGACACATATTGTCGCGCAGATAGTCAAATCCAAATTCGTTGGCGGTTCCGAATGTGATGTCGCATTCGTACATCTTCCGTCGTTCAGCATTGACCATCTGATTCTGGATGACTCCAACGGTCAACCCAAGATATTCATAAATCTTGCCCATCCATTCGGAGTCACGTTTTGCAAGATAATCGTTGACCGTTACAATGTGTACACCCTTACCTGAAAGAGCATTCAGATAAGTCGGTAGTGTAGCAACCAGAGTTTTCCCCTCACCCGTAGCCATTTCAGCTATTTTCCCTTGATGCAGGGCAATACCACCAATAAGCTGGACATCGAAGTGAACCATATTCCACTCAACTTCGATATCGCTTACCAGCCAGCTTTTACCGATATGTCTGCGACAGGCTTCTTTGACTACGGCATACGCTTCGGGCAAGAGATCGTCGAGAGTCTCACCATCGGCTATCCGCTTCTTAAACTCATCAGTTTTGCCGATAAGTTCTTCTTCGCTTAATGATTCAAGAAGTGTGAAATGTTCATTGATCTGATCTACAATCGGAGAAATCTTTTTGACATCTCGGTCATGCTTGGTGCCGAATATTTTTGTGATAAAACTCATATATATCTCTTCTTTTCCTTTTTTGCTATATCGGTACAGCATACGAAAATTGAATGCTGTACGCAATTATACTCTGCACAATTCGATTGTGTCCATTTGATGAAACACTTGCAGAGCAAGGTATAGAACGGTACATTAGGGCACTTATGAATACAAATCGACAAGGAATAGTCGTCGCCACTCGTGGTCGCTTATTTGAGGTTCGGGCTGAAGATGGCACTCGAATCAAATGTGAAGTTAGGCGAAAAGTAAAGCTGGCCACTAAGGATGCAAGTCCGGTAGCTGTGGGTGATGACGTGCTCTATACCACGACTACCGATGATCGAGGGGCGATTGAGGAGGTATTGCCAAGACGAACTCTTTTTGCTCGACCGACTGTCGGACGTGAAAAGGTCAAACAAGTGCTCGCGGCAAATCTTGATTGTCTGGCTGCGGTCGTTTCTCTTACTTCTCCCGCTCTTAAAACAGGTCTTATCGATCGTTTTGTTATTGCGGCCCAAATTGGTGACCTTGAGCCACTCATAATAATCAACAAGATTGATCTGGAAGAATCCGATGACTATAAGGCGATTTCAGCCGCATACCGTAAGATTGGCTTCAAATTATTTGAAGTTTCAGCTGAAACGGGTGTAGGGGTGGATGAACTAGAAAAATATCTGTCTAATCACAGAACTCTTTTTGCAGGCCACTCAGGAGTTGGAAAGTCAACTTTACTGAACCGTCTCAAGCCAGAATTGAACCTGGCCACAAGAACAGTCTCCCAAGCTACTAATCGAGGCAAGCATACTACTACCTCAATTGAAATGTATGAACTGCCTAAAGGCGGGTTTGTGGTCGATTCACCAGGTTTGAAAGTCATGGGATTATGGGAGGTGACCTCTGAAGAACTCCCCTTTTACTACCCTGAATTCGAAGAATTGTACGTACATTGTCATTTTCAGCCCTGTTCCCATCGCCATGAGCCAAAATGTGCTATTCAAGATGCTGTGAAAACAGGACAAATATATGAATTCCGTTATAAGAACTATCTGTCTATAGCCGATTCTCTTGACGCTGAGGCAGGTAGATAACATCAAACTCTACCGGTATTTACCGATAAGAATAGAATAGTATGAGTACTTCGAACATTGAATTCAGAGTCGGGCTGGTCGTTTTGATCGGCATTATCCTGCTTGTCGGGTCCCTGTATTGGTTACAGGGTTATCAGCTTGAGAAGAATGCACAATTAATTCGAGTGTTTTTCGGCGATGTGGGTACTTTATCAGCAGGGGATAAAGTAACAGTATCTGGAGTTCATCGCGGGAAAGTGAAAGCTCTGCAACTTGGGGATGGTGGAGTGATAGTTGATATATTGCTATCTTCAGATGTTGTCCTCAAAAAAGATGCCCGTATTGTGATCAAGAACCTCGGGTTAATGGGGGAGCGTTTTATTGCAATTTCACCTGGTGTTGATCCTGAACCGCTTGATATCACCAAGAAGATTAACGGCTTCTATGATACGGGGATGCATGAGGTGCTTGGTTTGATGGGGGAGATGATGACCGACCTGCGAAATCTTGTTGTTTCGTTTCGACGGACAGTCGGTTCAGATACAACTCTTGACAAATTTAATAGAACAGTTAACAATCTTGATCGTGTTTCATCATCTTTAGCCGATTATATGCAACGGAATCAGGATAAACTCGACCATACGGTTGACAATTTTCTCGAAGCATCGCGAAGCCTGAATCAAACACTTGTATCAAACGCCTCTCGTGTGGACTCGTCATTAGCAAGATTTGACCGTGTATCATCAAATATGGAGCGTCTTACCTGGCAACTTGACTCTCTTGCATTGAGTGCGCGAGCTTTTGCTGATAAGATAGAAAATGAAGATGGTACTCTGCAACTATTGTTGGAAGATCGTCGTTTGTATGATGATTTACGGCGAACCGCTGATAACATAGATGATCTCGTGAGTGATATTCGCGAGAATCCTAGTGATTATATAAACTTAAAAATTGAGTTGTTCTAAAATGTCGAAATTCAAATTGGCAATAGGCCTTCATAATCATCAGCCAGTCGGAAACTTTGAAGCTGTGTTTGAACAAGCACACCAACATTCATATCTTCCCTTTCTCCAACTACTGAAACAACACCCGACAATACGAATATCACTGCATCAATCAGGCATTCTATGGAAGTGGCAAGAAAAGACTGATGCGGATTTTTTCAGACTAGTAAATAAGTTGGTTGAGAATGATCAGCTTGAGCTTATGACTGGCGGTTTTTATGAACCGATCTTGATCTCTATTCCTGAAATTGATGCACACGGCCAAATTATGAAGTTGACCCAATATCTTAAGAAACATTTTAAGGTAGACTCGGCAGGCCTTTGGTTGACTGAACGGATATGGGAACCACATCTGCCGAAACTATTGAAACGAGCAGGGATTAGCTGGCTTCCGATTGATGATACCCACTTTATTTATTCTGGTATGGAGCATAACCAATTGACT
>JAJRUL010000058.1 GCA_024277795.1 Candidatus Zixiibacteriota bacterium | reverse complement strand
TCTTCTGCAAGAATTGCTTCTTCTCGAGCTTCTTCAAGAAAAGCAAGTTCATCAATGGCCATGTTGCCTTGTTCAATATTCATTTTCATGAAGTTACGAAAACGACCAATTGCATCGAGTTCACGAGTACAACTTTCCATAGATGCAGCAGGTAATCGTCCGGATGACATAAGTTCAGCAAGACGTTTTGGTTCATCAGAGAGATAACCAATCATGATGAGTTTATTGAAGTCCTCATCAGCAACAATTCGACGAGCAGAATCTGCACGAGCGATAATAGTTTTGAGAGATTCTTTAGCCTCTTCATATTCATCGAGATTCAAATGAATAATTTCGTCTTCTTCAGTACCGTTGGAAGCATTATAGAGATCCATGTTCTTTCCTTTGTTTGGAAACTCACCCCGAAGTATTCAGGGTGAGTTCAGTTTCCTTATGCGGTGCTCAATGGCCCGATTGGAAGCTGTTGTCCAGACAATTGTGGAGGAACTGCATTAGGATCTGAGAAACCAGAACCAAGTTTAGGAGCAGTATCTCTCTGATCTTTACTTTCAGTAAGAGCATTAAACCCAACAGCAGCCTCAACCATTTGAGGAGGAGTCTCACCATTGAGAAGAGATTTGGTAACTTCCAAATCACGATTACCTCTGGCTTGAGCACCCATTTTTTCAACTTCACGTTCATGTTTCAAACCAGAAGAAAGATCTTCAATCTCTGCAAACAATTTCTGTGCAGTTGCTTTAGCTTGTTGAGCACGAGCTTTAGTAAGTTCAATCTCAGCCTGTTTACCTTCAATCTCAGCTTTAGCCATAGCCTCTTTAAAAGGATCAGGTTGTGGCTGATAACTACGAATTTTATCTGCAAGAGCAGGCATACGTTTGAGATCAGAAATCTCACCCAAGATGATCTGACGAAGTTGAGGATCCATATCAGGACCAACAGTTTGAAGAACCATACCGAGATCGTTTGCCTTCTGTTCATCAACAGATGCAGTAGAAATGTCGATCTTCAAATCAAAATTACCCATAAGTTCTTCGCGAGAAATCTCAACGAATTCTTCATTTGTTACTCGAACAATTTCTTTTTCATCCAAGAACTTAGCATTCATGGCAATGATTTTTTCACCAATCTTCTGCATACCTTTTGCAAGACGACGTAGAATACTCATTTCACGAGTAGCAGCCGAATCAAGAGCACCACGGATACCAGTAGCAACAGAACCATAAGCATCACCAGAAACACCACCTGAGAAGGATTTAACACCCGTCAGGCTTTCTGCTTCTTGGTTCTGTAGAGTAACCATATCATGTGCAGAACGAGGAATTTCTGGATAAGTCATTTGTTGCATTGCTGCACGAGGATCACCATTGGGGTTAAATTCAAAGTCTTCACCTTGAACAAAACGACGACGGTTCACCGGGTCCAAGAAACCTTTGGCATAACCAGTTTGAGCATTAGCAGAACGACCCATGAGATCAATTTGACCACGAGTGATTGCACCAATAATACGTTGGTTATCCTGCAACAGAGAAGCATCAGCTTCACCAAACACAGACTTCAGAATAGGCATATATGGAACAATGACAAAAGGTGGCATTCCATCAGGGAATGGGTTTTCAGTCATCTGAACGATGGTTTCCCCAATCCATGTTACAACGATTGGAACCATAACACCGTTGTCGTAAATATCGTACAAACCCCAGTATTCATATACGAGTACCTTTTGTTTATCTGAAGATGAACGAGAGTCAGTATTTGGAGTGTTAGATTCATGGTCTGGGTTCCCTTGATGAGATTGAATTTTGGCACCTTCCCAGTTAACGTTGTCCAAGTTTTTATACTGTTCTTTCTTTGAACGAAGTTCGGAAGGGGTGGCTTCATATGTGTAGATCATGAATTGAGCAGATTCCCAATCACCATCACATGATGGATCTACAAACAGGTTTTTGATGTTCACAATACGAAGAGATGGGCAGTTCTTTGCCATTACTTCTTCAACAGCTTTAGTCACACCATTTGGAACAGCTTCAACAAGTTGTTGAAATTCAATACTTTTTTCAGCAGAGACTTTAAGAGACTCTGGTAGAGATTCAAAATCAGGAGCTTCAGCCTGTAATGCTTGAATAGCTTGTTCAACTATCTGACCTTTTTGCTCATCTTGGATAGGAAAGAAATCAAACTTTGTCGATTCAACTTCTTTGGTGACAAACTCGCGTTCCCAACCAACACGAACAATACATGATCCTTCATCCACAGCAGTACGAACATATCGGTCAATGAAATCAACCTTATTGATCTTGGTATCAAACTGCCAATTGAGAATTACTTGGTTTTGTTTTGCTTTAGGTCCATCTTCCTTTGTACGAGGAAGTACTTGATACATACGATCAGTATTCAAAAAAGGTTCTGTTAAAGCAGGATAACGCCATTCATTATGTTTACGAATCAATTTGGGTTGAACAGCAGAACGTCCAGACTTTGCTTTTTTAGCTGCTTCTAAACCAGTAGCATTACGAAGATCCAACCAACCAGCAACATTTGAAGACTGATCATCAGTTTCATTCCTTGCAAAATCGAGATCGGCTCGAAGATCTACAAGGGTAGGTTCATTCTTCCATTCAGTCATGGTTTCTCGCTCTTGTGATACTTCCAGATCATCAGGGTCAGTACCCATTTCCTTAGAGTCTTCATTCCGATTAGAGGATTGAATACCATTTATGTTATTTTGAATATCCACGGGCATGTTCCTTATCTCAAGATCTTGGAGAGCTTATTGTAACCCTCTACAGCAATTTCTTTTTCTTGACCACATTCTATAAGAGCATCACCAAGACGACCCATCCGTAACTCATCTGAACCAACAGAGGAACCTCTAACGCTACGAATAATGTCAGAAGGATGTGGACATGGTTCGGATACATTAGTTGGTAGATTACTGAGACTTACCCCACCTGCGTTCAAGCCGCTGCAAGCCCCCAGTAGTAGCAATACCGGGACCGCTAGAACCTTTCGCACTGATTGCTTCTTGTTCAAGATCATAGATCAAATCCTTTTTATCTTGATTCAACTTCAGTATTTCTGCATTCTTTACGCTAAGATCATCAGCCAAGTCAAAGATCTCTTCTTGTAAAGCAATACGAGCTTTCTCCTGCTTACGGATTTCGGATGTACTTCCTTTAAGAAAACCAAAACCAAAAATGACTACCACAGCAATTGCTACGGCAGCCAGTTTGTAAGGGAGAGGGATGATTTTTCCAAACATCACATGAACTTCTCAATCATTCGTTTACGAAGAATATTGCCTGCTTCAGTTTCACCAAGCAGCTTCCGGGGATTATCAGGTAGAACTCGAATATCCCATTTGCCACGTTGTTTGATACCAATATTAGTTTGAACTTCTGCATGGGTAATCGTTGTCCAAGGAGAAGGACGGATGTCATATTCACGGCAAAGATCCGCTGTCTCTTCAAGCATGGCATCAATACCTTCCCATGTCATAGGGTATTTACCTTGCTCAACTGTTCCTTGACTCCAGCTTGTTACCTTGGCCCCTGCCATAGCAGCAACAGACAAACCAACTGCATGAGTATTGGCACGATAGGTATGAGAAACACCAACTCGACTTGGGATATAAGCAGCTTGCTGTTGAGCAGGTGCTCCGCCATCATGTTTGTTTCCGTATTTGTCAAAGACACCATTATAGTGTTTTACCACATCCCAATTCACAGCATATGTTGAAGCAGTCCAATGCCAATGAACTCTGAAAATATGAGAGGGATTCATGATCTCTTTCATATCACTTACGCCCATGTAGGACATAGCTTTAGCAATTTGTTTACGAGTATTTGGACCATTCATTCCATCAATTAAAAGAGTATCGGATCCCGGTACAGCAAGAGAATTGCAACGAATTTGATAATCACGAACAGAAATTATCATAGGTTATTCCTTTGGTTGTGTTGTTGTTTGAATATGAGTTGAAGGTTCAATCTTACCAATAATGTATAAAGGTGTGGCAATAAAAAACACAAAAAACAAAAGCCCAACCACGATGACTCGAATGTCATCATGTACTGTGTTTGTTTTTTCAATTCTCATTCTTGGAAAATATTGATTACCCTTGGCTTCCATCTGAGTTCTCCTCCAGAGGTTCGACAAAAACTTGTCCTTCGGCATCATACTCACGAGTACGAGCTTTAGTAGGTTTATTTGCTTCACCTGAGATAAATCGTTCTACAAGTGTAACAGCAACCAAACCAATAAGGAAGGATGCAGCCGTAAGAGTACCCATAGCTCCTGCCATTTCATCTGGTAAATCACCAATCCAAGGTTTCATTAAAACGGGACCAAGAACACCAACTCCAAAAGCAACAGCACCCCCAACAAATACGACACGAAGTCCTTCACGCCACGTTGTCTTTAAGACAGCAGCACGCACAGATCCACCCAACACGCCAAAAAAGGTAAGAATACCAGCACGTTGATTGAATACTTCAAACAGCAAGTTTGGGTCTTTATCATTCATTATACGAATCCTCGGTCAAAGAATCGGGTATCTTCGTCATTGACCTCAGATGTACCCGATAAGTTTTGTATGTCATCAACTCCAAGCATCTGAAGGTATAGACCATAGTAGGAGTCACCTTTTTGTGTATGCTCTTCGCCGCCCATATGAGACAGGTACAGACCTGATACGTAAAGTACCAGAGCTTCATGCAAATGAACTGGAATATCAATACTATCTGTGGTTGTAATCTTAGGATGGTATGTCTGGAAGTGAATATCAACAGCAGGACCATAAAAATCAATGAAGCTATCAGAGAATCGAAGCGTCGTTCGGTTGACCATTGTGATGTTCGAATTGGTCTTTGGAGTGTGATGACGACCATCAGAAGTAACAATCTCCAAGACTCGAACCAGATTCTCATAATCTTCAGAAGGATCTGTATTCAACAGGTAAATATTCTGATTGGTGACGAAGGTCAGAGCAACAATACCTTCCTGCAACTTCTTCTTGGTAGTGATGTCAATCAAACCTTGGTTCGTAAGATCCAAGATCTGCTTTTCATATTCAGGCAAGATAAGACCATCCTGAGAATTGTCAGTAGCTGACGTATTCTTCAGTTGTCCATAAGCCAGTTTTGAGGTGAATTCTGTGAATGTGAGTAGCATGTTCTTTCCTTTATACGATGTAGCTGTCCATCTCTGTCTGATACTCTTCCTGATATTCTCCACCCCATCGTGGATCTCCATCGGTAATTTTCACCACTTCAGGTTTCGTATCAGGATTAGGGGACCAAGCATTCATGAATTGAAGCATCGAAATTGTATCAAGACAATCGTCTTTCCCTTTGATCCCATCTTTTGTGGCCAGAGATATCTGTTCCATAAAAAGGCCAAGAACCTGAGATTTGATCATCTCTGAGGGGAAGCGCATTTTTCCAGCTTTGAATAGCGGAACTACAAGATTGAATCTACTCAATTTATCAGTTGTAGGACGAATACCCGGTTTGCCTTTTTGTTGTGCCAAGTTGAAATAGATGTCTCTGTTTTCCATATCCCTTTGGATCCATTGAATAAAACCACCTTGTTGGCCTGAGATTTCGACACCGACACTCTGTGGATTATATTCCTGAACCAAACGAAAAAGATCATCAATTGATTTATCCATGGTTTGTCGAGCACATACTCCGTCAACCCAGTGCCAATTTTTATCTTTATCATATGCCCAAACGCTTAACACAGAGTAATCTGCTGTTTGTTTTGATGACGTTGCAAAATCAGTAGTGATATAAAAGTTATAATCTTTTCTATTATTCAAAAGATCCTTACGACTATACCAACCAATATCGGCTTCTTGAACCAAACGAGATTCTTCAGACGTAATGCGAAGCATTAGTTCCTGACGAAAGTTATCTTCTTTTCCGCCCATTACAGCAGAGTCATACATCTCTTTAACATATTCATATGTAAAACGATCTTCCCAAGCACCTTTGAAATCTTCTTTCTCACAAGGAAATTCTTTACATACTGGCCAGACGTTTACTTCCCAAGCTCCTGATTCGATTGCCTGATATACGATGTCTTCTTTGTTGAATGGTGTACCAGACAGGATCATTTTATGACGTGTTGGGTCCAAAGCATACTGCACACCTGAGTAAACAGTATCGTTGATTGCTTCCATTGCAGTTGGGGATTTGGAATCAGCATCAGAAATCAAGTCATCCATGATTGCAAGAACAGGACGACGATTGAAGATCTTGGTTCCACGAATACCAGACTTAGCACCAAACATTTTCACACCAAACCTACCACCATTCTTGTTAAAGAATTCCATGTAGTTTTCAGTGAAACGAACATTTTCTTCTGGCAACCAATACTGAAGAAATTCAGAACTGTAATAACGAGACTTAATTGACTCACGAGCAGACTTCACACCGTTATCCATACTGTCCGAAATATACAGCATTCCGGGGACAGTACCAAATCCAGGTAGTCGATTGAACATAGCAAGATACAGAGTTAGATACTCCATAAACAAAGTTGTCTTCGCAGTACCACGAGCACAAAGGTTCGTTACTTTCTTGTTCTTAGTGCAAAGTTTATCCAACATTGCCAAGTGCATAACAGGAGTTTTATTATCTTCCCCTCGACCATCATTTACGAGTTTGATGAAGTTCATGAACTCTAATGCAAACTTTGAAGGAATATATCCTCCATAATTCAACCAATCGAAATCTACTTCATTGAGGTAGTCATCGACAGTTTTGTTTCCAAAGAATTTACTCATCTTCTACGATTTCTGCTTCTGGAATATTCATTGGCAACGCAGCCACTTCTTGAGCAGTCATCAAACTTCCTTCAATTGTTTTCTGTTGGACTTCAGCCATTTCACGAATACGCTGCTCAAGAGCCTGCATACCATCACTCATATTGATATCAATTTTGAGTTCAGCTTTATTGGATTCTGGTTTCTTCAAATGAGTCAACAATGAATTGGCTGCCTCTACACGAACACGACCAGATTCATTAGTATCATTCATAATCTCATAGTTCACATTCAAAGCAGATTGGAACATATCTTGATTCAATACCCAAGTAGGGATCGCTGCACGTTCATAAACCAAGTTGACCAACTTACCTTTGTTGTAAGCTGATACATATGAAGCAATATCTTTCGGTGCTCGACCATCAGCAACCATCTGTCTATGACGATCAGGAAAGGTTTGCTTGTAGGATTCAAGGTTTGATTTGCCCATGACCTTATGGGAAACGTACATGACTGCACGAACATAATCACCAAGTTTAAAACGACCTTCAGAGAGTACTTGTGCGAACGTCACAAAGTTTTCTCGGATGTATCTGGCTTCGTTAACATCCTTTGAAAGAGAGTTTAACTGATCAACCATTGGTTGTGTGATATGACCCTTCTGCCCAGCAGGAAGAGAGTCTTTGACTTCAGCGAGTGTAAGCATTGATTGATTACCTATTCTTGTGTTAAACGGTCTTCGAGTTTCCTATAACCTAAACTTAGACTAGAAAGCAAACAAATGGCAATATGTTCAACAAATTACGTTTGTGTCCCTAAGTGGTACACAGCCGCTGATTCCGCTGAAGCGTCTGGCGTAGATGTAATCGCTTTAGCTGCTGGCCCTCATGCAGTAGATTTGAATATCACATGTATTGTGAAACTTGGAGATATTCAATTTCAGATCAAAGATGAAAACGACGCTTGGTTCACTCCGAGCGAAGCATCTTATACCGTGACTGATTCAAACTTGGTTCGTTTGCCTCGTGCGAATATGCCAGACATGCGAATCCTTGCGACAAATGACGCAACATTCTCTGTCACTGGTTCTCTCGGTTAAACCAAAAGAGGGATTTCCCTGATGCCAGTAATTACATACACACAAGAAATTCCTTCAGTAGACAGCATCAAAGTTGTTCCTGTTCATCCATCCCTTTACGAAGGGGCGTATGGACTAACTTCGATCCTTGGTCATAAGACTCAAACCAGAGGATTGAGATTGGTACGCTATGCTCCAATACTGATGGTTGCTCCAATTATCACTGGCCCAGTTGCTATTGATGAACCTACTGGTTCATTTCTTAATTGTTGGAGAGGTGTCGTTGATTCTGCTCCTACTGCAAAGGCCACATTCCAATGGAGATTGGATGGAGTAGATATTCCCGGTGAGACTTCAGAGAATCTTCTTACATTGAATACAATGGATAAGAAAACTGCTACTTGTTTTGTTCGATTTGAAAACAATCAAGGATTTATTGAAACAGAATCAAATGGGATTGCTCTTTCTCGTATTGAAAACATTGTTGTAGATGAATCTGAGTTCTATTCAATCACAGGTCAATCTAGTGAACCAAACCAGAATGCAATGATTCTGAATGAATTATTGATTACAGGTCTTGGTGTAGAAGGTTCGATCACAAATACAGATAGCTATAGTTATATGATTACAGGTTTAGGTCTTGGAAATTCTCAATCCATTTTTGAATTGGATATTTATGGTGTCAGAAACTATGCTGTTGATTCTGTTGCTAATCTAATGAATCCAGATGCTGAATTGGGAATTGCAAACTGGATTATATCTGAAGGCGACCTTCAATCAGTTATTTCTGCTGGTGGAGTATCAGGTCCAAATTCTGGAACCAACTTCTTCTATGGTGGTATTGCTGCTTCGACTAAAGCAAGTCAGACAGTAACTCTTGATGTACCTTATCAAGTGACAGTAGATGCTGGAGAAACCTTTATTGGTATGGAATGGTTCCAGAACTCAAAATCCGGTGTGGATACTGTTCACATGTGGTTGAAATTCTTGGATACAAACTTGATTGAAATCTCATCTGATACTCTCTTTGGTCCGATTGCACCAAAAGCAAATATCTGGAATCATATGAATTCAGGTTTGCTTCAGATCCCTATGAATACGAGATACATTCAAGTAAACATGGATCTAGCTGCTGCTAGTGGAAATGATGTCAACGCTTATGTTGATGATATTTCACTTTCGATATATGCAATAGATTACACCTAAACCAAGAAAGTGAGACCTCAACATGGCAAAGATCCTTTTCGCTTCAAATAACACGGCCCATTTCATCGGAAGTGCTGGTGGGTCTGTCGTAGGGACGTTCGATTCAACTCGTGTTCCTTATTCCATTGATCTTCAAAGAGGTGAGATCAGTGGTTCACCTATGTTCTCAGAAAGTGATACAGACGATACTTGGTTTCACTTTACGTTATTCTCTGCTGGAGATGGTTCAAGCACATATGACTCAGAGACTTTCTTTGAGGCTTACGATGCTGCGGGGAATCAACTGTTCTACATCAAAAAACGAGACAATAATCCTTTCATGTATCCGGATATTGATCTGTTTGATGGAACTACAACTAAAAGTGGATTCACTAATTCCCCTATGATGGGTGGTTTAGTGAATTCAATCGACATCCGTTATACGGTTTCTGCTACCATCATTGATCTGGAATTCTTTATCAATGGATCTTCTCAGTTTCGTCAGACTTTCAATGCAAATGGGAACTCCTACGGAAAACCTGTACGATTTACCATCGGTGGTGCATTCGTTGATGAGAATGAAACAGTTATGAGTTTTTCAGAATTCATTGTTTCAAACCGTTCTACCATCAATGCTCGTATGGATATGCTTCGTCCTGCTGCTGCTGGGGGTAATGCTCAATGGTTGGGTAGTCTACTGACCTTGAGTGATGATGATCGTACCAGTGGGATGACTACTCTGGATCCTAACAAGCGTCAGACAATGACAATGGATCCATACTCAGGTGCTCCCAACGTCAGCAACCTTGTGGCAGTATCCACAACAACTCGTGGTCTGAATGCTCCAACCAAACTAAGTCATACTGTCCGATTAGGTGGTGTGGATTATGATGGGGTTGCTCACGACATTCCATATGATGCCAAATACATCATCACTGATTTCAACATCAATCCTGCTACTTCTCTTCCTTGGACGGGTGCAGATATTGCTGCTACTGAAGTAGGATTCATTTCTATTGCATAACTCAAACCAAGAAAGGAAACATTATGGGTATGGGAAAAAAGAAACCAAAGGGTAAAAAGAAGCCCAAGGGAAAGTAATCTTCCTTTAGCTCAATTGGATAGAGCATCGGAGTTCTAATCCGATTGTTGTAGGTTCGAGTCCTACAAGGAAGGCCATAATAACATATTGGAAGAGGCGGCGAGAGCCGCCTTTTCTTTTGGTTGGGTTTCAGTCTATGTATAGTCACCCTTAACAAGCCAAGGAAAACCAATATGAATAATATTCTCAAAGCATGGAATGCAGGTATGGTTAAACGCTGGCATTGCAATCCTCAACTATGTGACTCAAATGATTATGATTCGGGACACCAACAACGCTGTACGATCCTTCTCCTCTTGTTCTGGCCTGATGCTACCCGTGAACAGATCATTGATATGTTGACTCATGATCAAGGTGAGATTGATGCAGGTGATATGTCCTATGTGGTGAAGCGTAAGCATCCTGAATTCTCTTCTCAGCTTCAAGTCATTGAAGTTGAATCCATCCAAAATCAAGGTTTACCTGTCTTTGTATTGGATCCTGAAGATTATGCCAAACGTAAATGGCTGGACATGTTGGACTCCTATATGTGGATGCTTCGAAACAAACCTACCATGAGACACAAGAAAGAATGGGAAGTGCAGAATCGTCTATTATGGTCGAATGCAGAGAAGTTTAATGTCATCAAGATCTATCAAGACTTCATGACTGCTGCTCTCGAATTCTATGCAGACTAATCTGCTTATGGCAATGATCTTCGGGGCTGTCATAACTCCGGGGATTGCTCCCGCTCAGTCTACCACCTCAACAACCATTGTCACCATTCCCCTATGGACAGACGGTATCTCATCTGAGGTTCTGGATACGTCCACAGGGCAGGTAATCGTAGTGGTCCCATCTCTCCCTAAGAAGAACAAATGAACCAAGAAAAGAAATAACATGGCTCAATTGAAATCTTACAACGACTTGATCTGTATTGGTTGGGTTCCAACCGACAAGAATGGAAATGTGTTTCAAGCAACTGTCAGCAATGCCTACAACCACATGTTCGATAAGAAGAAAAGATCACCTGTCCGGAAAGCAGTTAGGAAGATCTACGGCACAGAGAACAAGGCTGCATCATATTCCCCAGTTGGAGTATCCAGACCTGTCTTCATGGAACCATAATCCTGACAAATAGGGAGAATCTTGCGTATGAATATGGAGAACTGTAACATAACCATGAACGAACCAAGAACAATGATCACAGACCCGTGATATGTTCGAAGATTCTTCGAATGATATGAGATAACACGCAAGATTCTCCCATCTCAAAAACTTGACACACAATCCGGGGAATTCTAGTACCTTCGTATGGTCCAGCCGGGATCAAGGGGATTTGCTTGCTACAGAACTGATCACATTCCTTCCACCCCTTCGGGACTCCCACTCTCTTTGAAGCATTGTTCTTCGGCTGAATACCTCAGCCTCAGAAAGAGAGAAAAACTTCCCTTCTACCCATTATTCAAACTCCCCCGGATATGTGACGAGCTTTCCACGGAAAGTGAGGAACCATATAACAATATCAAATCTTGTTAGAGGTTATGTAACAACTCCCCGGATATTCAAACGCAATCTAATGTATTTGACTGATGAGATTTGACCAAGGAAGGAAACGTAGTTTCCTGATCGCAGGTCAAATAGAAGAAGGAAAACACATTTGATAAGTGAGAATATATAGTAAACCAAACCAAGAAAGTTAAACCAATACAACAAATCTCTGATTGGAAACAGAAAACTGAAAGAGAGATAGAACTGTTCGAGAGAAAAGAAATTGCTCAAACATTGGCAAAGAATATTTTCATATAGGTAGAAAATTCATATTCAAAATTTATTTGAAAAAACTGATATGTGTCGAGGGTGGTAGGTCTCTTGTATGGTTACACTCCAGTACCAACCTACCCCCCCGGTCTATTTACACACACATACTATATCCCCCCGTTACACTAGGGTAGACACACACCCTGACTTATATACCTGCACACACCCTGAAATCTACACACTCACTTAGTCCCTTCGGTCCTTGTGGTATCAACCCATCATAGGAGATCACACCATGGGAATCTTTAGCTCAGTATCTGAGGCTATCCAAGCTACCACACGTCCTGTCATCAGGGCAGCAAATGCCGTAGACGAAAGTCTCGCTATGGCCACTGTTTATATCCATAATCGTAGCGTAGTTTTTCAAGATGAAGACATGGCAGTTGTTGCTACTGCATCAGCCAAACGTCAAGCGAAGCTCAAGCACGAACTGGAAGACGACGACGATGCAGCCTTAATCTATGAGGCTCTCATCGCCAAGATGTCAGCCTAAACTATCGACCTAACCCGCAACCTGTGGGTTAGGTTAGCCTACCAGATAGAAAGAAACAGAAAGAACTGGTATATTCTAACTACCAGTATCCTATCATTACCCAGACAGAAGACTATCCAACTACTCAGATGTTGGTACTTATCAACTACTGTTGAAGTCACTTCGTTCCTTTTGGTGTATCTGCACCACCTATACTCACCCTATAATCTAGCAGCTTAACTGCTTACAGATACCCGTCATACTGATCCGGCTGTGGTTATCAATATCCGCGACGATCTTATGGACCTTGGTATCTGTAAATTGTTAAACTGTTTTTTTACTAAATTAACTAACTAACTAACTAACTAACTAAAATGGAGAAATACTATGGCTGAATCAAGCAAACCTAAAGGCATGAAGAAAAAGTCTCTCGGAAGCATCCGTGCAAAGGCTGGACTTCCTGCTAAAGCAGGGCATCGTCGTCCTAATCACATCACCAAGCTGGACAACAAGCATGGTGACTATGAGACTGTCTCTCATCCTGTGAAGAGCCGTCACGAGACTACTCAGCATGACCGCAATCGTGGTCGTATGCTGAGTAGTATGGGACTGAAGTTCTATCGTCGTCCCGAAGGCTGGCTGCCTAAAGATCGTCGTATCACCTCATGATCATCGGTCTGATAATAACCATCATCGTAGTTGTATGGGCTGCTTATAAGCTCGTGCAACTGCACAAGATTCATCAGGACATACTCGATATCAATTATCGTTTAGGTCTTGATGAGAATGGAGACTTTGTTCTTCAAGACAAAGGGTAGTTAGTATGGGAATTATATTCCTTATTATCATCCATATTCCAGTATTGTGGTTGATCTCGTTGGTTTTCTGAAACCAGAAATTGAGAGAAAAGTATGTTGGTATTTTATTATCAACATACTTTTCTCTTCTCTGAGTGAGGCAAGTCGCTTTGCTCCTTTTGGGCATAAGCCCATTAACTGCTATGTAAGGAGAAACATACCATGGCATTTACTCTGAAAACTAAAACTACCAACAAACGTAACAACCGCAATTCTGATGATGATGAATTTGCTGGTATCTTCATCAACGTCGGCGTTGTGACTGAGGAACCTCTGGTTGAAGCCAACGGCAAAGAAAGCGAAGAAACCTTTGACAAGTTCAACCGTTTGCCTCGTGGTATCGCCGTGTCTGATCTGATTGAACATCGGATCTATGCCAACACCGAAGAACGCAATCCGGAATGGGCCAAAGAGGCTCAGATCGTCAATGCGTTGATCGAGAAGATCCGGGAAGTCTCGGCTGGCATGGAAGAAGGCGAAGCGAAGCCTGCACAACTGTCGGTGCAGATCTATAAGCGTCAGGAACAGGTCGAATCTGTTGCTGGTTCGAAGACTGTCGAAGTCAACCTCGACTCGCTGTTCTAAAGCGACTGAACTCTGGCCTACTCTAATGTTGAGTAGGCCAGAGGGCTTTGGTCAGATAGAACTCTGATATACTCAGTTTCTTTTTGAACCAGATAGAACACTAAATATAAGTTGATATAGTTGAACTCAATAAATGTACTTTTACGTCCCTTTGGTCCTCTTGGTTTTGCTCTCAAACAGAGACAAGCCATGATAAACCAATAGGAATAGAGTGTATTTATTTAGGATAACTACAAATCAACTGACTGAAACCTAATAGTTCAGAAATGTACAACTTTCGACTAAATGAAACTAAAACCTAGACTGATTTAAATCAGAGAGGAAATACTATGACATCTATGATAGAAACCCAGAAGAATCTGGAAGAACTGTATTCAAAGAATCAATTGCTTGAGGTTCTCAGGGATCAGTTTGCAGAACTGTCTGATGATCCATTTGAGATTGATGTGATCATTCAGATCTATCTCCACAAACAGGCTGATGTTCCTACCTTGGTTGGATTGTTCAGTCCTAAATGGGGAACACCTCAAGATGTAGCAGATATGCTCATCGTTGCTGTTGAGAATGATCTTCTTGATTTCAGCATGGAAACAGAAAAGTTTAGCCTCAAATATGGCATCTCAGAGGATGTAGAGAATATGCTGGCAAGGTATCAATTTCCTCTGCCAATGGTCGTCAGGCCGCTTCGTATCAAGCACAATTGTATGGGTAGCGGATACTTTCAGAAGAAAGGTCGAATTGTCCTCAATGGATCTGATGTGTTTGATGATGAGGATCTCTGTCTTGACCATATAAACCGTGCTAATTCGGTTGGTTTGGAATTGAATCTCAATGTTGTAGCATCAAGAGAAGGCAACATGATCAACCCAATCCGGAAGATTGGTGAAGGTTTCGACGATTTCAAGAAGCGTAAGAAACAAGCCGAAGTCTTCTATGATACCTCTCTGGAAGTTATGCAGGGATTAAGTGCTCTTGGTAATGAGTTCTGGCTTACGCATAAGTATGACCGTCGTGGACGTTGCTACGCAGTCGGATACCATGTGAATTCACAAGGTACGGATTATAATAAGGCTGTGCTTGACCTCTCAAGAAAAGAACCAATCTGTGAAGATTAATTATACTTGGGTACGAAGAGTTCATCTCATCAACAATATGAAAGTGTTTTATCTTATAGTCAGACTGTTTGGTAAACGCTTTCATTATATTCATGTGAAAGAGAAAACTAATGTCTAAGAAAATTAAGAGATATCTCGAAGAAGGTATTCAACCTACAATAGCTATCCATAAAATGGATACTTTGTTCAATGAACTTCTCATGGAAGCAATTCAAGATGACACTACACTAACCGATGAGGATGAACGTGCTAATTGTCCAAATGCTGGAGATCTTGGTCATTTTCATTGTGGATGGGATAAAGAAAAAAACCTTCCACGATCTCAAACTGAACCTTACATCAAACCGAAACTCCAACCAAAGAATTGGTTTAGAAAGGAACTATCATGATTATCTTTGTCATAATCCTGAACTGTGTTTTGAAACTCTTCGTTGCTTGGATCATATATCTGTTAGCTATTTGGCTTGCAGTACCCGAATGGGTAATGATTGCTATGATCGCAGTCGGTACTGCTGAAAGCAAAATCACCTATAAGAAGACCTACTCCAACATAAATTTGTTCTAATGATGAATCGTCAACTCTTTCTGTTTCAGAGGGATGCTGACTTATTTATCAATAGGATTATTCCTCAATATGCAAAGACTGCCAGCATCAAAAGAGATGCTGGTGGTTACTGGCTCAATGTCCACTGGAAATGTGGAATCATTGCAGCCTTAACTGTCCAAGAAACAAGTCAAGCATTAGGAGAGACACAATGCTGAAAGTCCAAGAATTCCAAACACTTACTGGTAAAGAATACGTCATGGCAGACGTTGCTTGTAAGCACGACAAAGCCTATGAAAAGAAACATTGGGATGAGCGTATTGCTCATTTCCATGAAATTGATTTTCATGACAGAAATACCTTCAAGAAAGCATCTAACCCTATTGGGTTACGTGCAGCGTGTCTCGCATATGATTCGATCATTGCAAAAGAACCTTCTGGTTACATGATCAGTCTGGATGCTTCATCTTCAGGGATGCAGCTTTTATCTCTTGCAGTATCCTGCCCTACTTCATGGAAATTATGTGGAGGTGATGAGAGTATTCTCGACGCCTATGCAGAGATTTACGCTTCTATGGGTATTGCAAACACATTAGATCGTAGTGACATCAAGAAGTCCATCATGACTGCCTTGTATGGCTCTACAGCGATGCCTGAAGCTATCTTTGGTGACAACATTGATATCTTCTATGAAACCATGGAGATCATGGCACCCGGTGCTTGGGATTTGAACATGGGTCTGCAAGAACTGTGGGATGAAATCAATGGATCTACTTATGATTGGTATATGCCAGATGGATTCTACTGCTGCATTGAAACCAATGACAAAGAGTTCATCAACTTCAAATTCTTGGATAAAGAGTTTCAAGTTGTGCAGAAAGTGGAAGCTCGACCAAGGTTCCATAAAGGATTGGGACCAAATATCATTCACTCAATTGATGGAATGATTGTTCGGGAAATGCTTCGTCGATGTCAGTTCGATGCGACTACTACTGTTCGTGTCGTGGATCTTATCATTGAAGGTAAGAAAGGTACACATGGTCGTTCTGCTATAAAGGTAAAAGACCTCTGGGATACTTACCTTGAAAGTGGGTTTCTATCTTGTAGAATCCTTGATTATCTGTTCGAAGATACCATTGGTCTTGTTGATCATCTTGTGATTGCAAAACTGATTCAATCTCTACCAGATCAATCATTTCAACTAGTTACAGTACATGACTGAATTTACGGTCCTTTAAGGAGAGATCCTTACCGAAGAAGAAGGTGAAAACGGGGAAACCTAAGCACAGAAATGTGTATGGCAATCCCGTGCGAAGCTTACAGACTATCGTGAGAACGTGTAGAGACTATCCCGCAAGGGAGTAGGAGAGTGAAGTCACCTCCGAAGCGCCTTCCCCCTAACTGGTTTACTAGAAGGGTGATGATATAGTCCGATACTCCGCCGAAAGACGGAGACTTTCTCCTTGATAATGTTCATGATCTATTGTAGATCTGATCCTAACTCAAGGAGCATATTTATGTTACAAATCAAAATCAAGATCTCTAAATTCAAAGCTGAATGTATCTGCTCAAGATGTACATCAGATTATGAATGTAACTTCTATGATGCAAAGAAAAGTAGAGTAGGAGACCTGTGTGATGCCTGTAAAGACATCATAACCAACATGAAGAATTTCACTCAAAATGATTTACTAAATGTGTTCAGCTACAATAAGTTGACAGGAGAGATTAGACATAAATTGAATACTCGAAGATGTGTTAAAGGAGCCTTGGCTACTTATAAACATAATGAGGGGTATCTCCAACTAACCATTGGAAGCAAAGAATATCTTGCTCACCGTGTCATTTGGTTCATAAAGACAGGGCAATGGCCTGATCAAATTGATCACCAAGACCACAATCGTTCAAACAATGTTTGGACAAATCTGTCAGACGTAGTTCATCAAAAGAATCAGATGAATATGTCTTTGAAAAGTAACAACTCATCAGGAGTCAATGGTGTTCGTATATTACCTTCTCAAAGGTACTGTGCATTTATCATGGTCCAAGGAAAACAAATATCCCTTGGCACTTACGACACACTTGATGAGGCTAAATCAGCAAGACAATCTGCTGATATTGAGTATGGCTTCCATATAAATCATGGGAGTTAAGGGCGAGTTAACGACTCGTTTAACATTTGGTTTCCGCTGTCATCCAAACTATGGCAATGATCTGCGTCTTCAGTATAATACAATCATGGCAGATATCAACGATTCCACGATCTTGGAATACATTGCAAGTCAACTGGTTGGTAAGAGCATATCGGCAAAGAAGATAGGCAAGATACCTCGTGAAGTTATCATGAATGGTAATTATCTTTTGTCCTGATAAAAAACCCTATCCCTTACTCTTAAGGGGTAGGGTTAATTTTTTCCTCAAGGAGACTACTATGACAAATAATCCAGAAATCTTCTATTTTTTCGATGAAAAAAGAAGAATCGTTTATCATTCAAATACTCTAATTGATGACAGACCAGATCTTATTTTTCTTGGTTCTTCTATTAACCCAAATAAACAAATGGCTGTTGCTACGTTTGTGAAGGGTTCTGACCAAGAGCATGGATACACAATCAAGCAGTTGCCTTGATTTCTCTTTTCTGGTTTTAATCAATATAGGGAGACAGATAATGTCTACTCAGATTATGCAACTCTCACCTTCTGAGGTGTATGAGTTTATCACTACTGCTTTGGTTTGTCGTCAAGTACCTTACGTTGCAGGACCACCTGCAATTGGCAAAAGCCAAGTAGTTTATCAGGTTTCCAAAGATGCTAATGCTGAAATGGTAGATATTCGTTTGTCTCAGTATTTGTCTGAAGACATGACTGGATTGCCTGAACGTGATGATAAGCGTGGTAAAGCAATTTATCTACCTTTCGAAATGTTTCCTCTGGAGGGAGATCCTATTCCCAAAGGCAAAAGTGGCTGGATCATTTTCTTGGACGAATTGAGTTCAGCCTCTGAAGAAGTTCTCGCAGCAGCTTACAGTTTGATCTTGGATCGAACCGTAGGAGGTAAGAAGCTAC
Organism: Candidatus Zixiibacteriota bacterium; assembly: GCA_024277795.1. GTDB lineage: Bacteria > Zixibacteria > MSB-5A5 > GN15 > FEB-12 > JAJRUL01. The sequence continues at coordinate 7,175 of JAJRUL010000058.1, read as the reverse complement.
ACGAAAAATGTCTTGTCGTGGCAGCAGGGAACCGTGCAACAGATTCTGCAATTGCGCGAGAACTTCCAGATACATTAATCACAAGGATGCTTCCTTGTGAAATGAAAGTCTCTACTAAAGATTGGTTAATTTGGGCTAAAGAATTTAAAGATGCAAACGAACACGTCGTTGCATTTATCGACAAGAATCCAAACATGCTCTACGCTCCAACCAAAGCATCAGATCGTGAAGAACTGGAAACCTATGCTCAACCTCGTGGTTGGGAAAAGACTTTTGCTCATATGAATTTTCATGAACGGAAGTCTTCTCAGGTTGAACGAACAGACCAAGCAGGAATGCCTACAGGCGATTTCAGTGCTGGTCCCATCTCTGAGGTAGTCTTTAACCTCATGTCTGCTGCTATTGGTTCTATGGCTGCTCGTGCGTTCCGTGACGAGTATGATGAGAGCATTCAACTCCCATATCCTTGGGAAGTTGCTCAAGCTCCTTCATCGACTCGTATTCCACCTACCAACGTTGGTAAATCGAAAATGATTCACGAATTGTCTGATTTCTTCTTGAAATCTGATGAACAATCTCGTGACAGTGTTCTGTCTTACGTCAATCGTATTGGTGGTGAGTACAGCCAACTGTTCCTCAAGAAGATCAGGGATAGCCTTGGATCAACTCAATCAGATGTCACTCTGATTGATCGTACTGGAAAACGTCTTTCCATTGATCCTCTTCTGGATACTGCTCCAGAACAAGGAGGTTTTGGTTCTGATCAGACAACCTTTTGATCTTGGTTTACATAACCAAAAGGAAGTAATTGAGGAAATCCATATTTGGATAGATCAAGATAGAGTCCGTGTTAAAGAGAAAGTGAAACCTCATGTCAGTTCAAGAAACTATAGAGATGACCATCATGCAAAATGGTCAACAACTAGAAAACAAAACAGTGAAGAAGATTTTCTCAAAATCGACTATACCTACAAAGGTCACACTTTCAGCAGATGACACTCTTAGGAGCTATGTTGAAGAAATGATTCATGTCGATAAACGATTCGTTGGGATGAGTAGGTACATCTACGATGTCAATTTCTATTGGTCGTACAGTATTTCTACTGCATGTGCTGGTTATGGTTTCATCTTTTTCAATCCTGAATTCTGGGATAAACTCTCAGAAGAAAAGAAGAAAACTGTTATAGCTCATGAAATTTGGCATCTCATTCTTGAGCATTTGGAACGTGGTGAAGGATTGGATCCTGATACCTATAATCAAGCTGCTGACCACGTAATTAACATTGGTCTTAATGCTGATGGTTTCGATATGGATGGTGAATTCGGTGATATAACTCCTTGTTTTGATAGATCATATACAGGAATGTCCACAGAAGTCATTTATTCAAGAATCCTGAAAGAGAAGAAAAATAATTCGGATACTGCACCTAAAGGTGTACCGGGAACTCCTTCTAAGGATCAGATAGAAGATCTGGTTAAAGAAGCTCTGGAAGATACTGGTACTGATCTTCAACAACAGAAAGAAGAAGACAAGGAAGCAATTGATAAATGCGTTCCTCAAGCACCTCCCGGTAGTCAACCCAGTGGTGAACATATTCTGATTCAATCCAAAAACAAAAAAGTGTTCATCCAGAATAAAACCTATAACGAGATCTTTGAGAAGTATTTCACTGATCCTCTATCTGGTGGCAAAAGGACGTTCATGCGTCCATCCTGTCGTCAGATCAAAGGTGGTCTTCGTCTGAAAGGAAAATACCCTAAAAAGGGTAGAGCTAATCGTTTGACTCATTTGGTTTATGCTCTTGATGTGTCTGGTTCAATAACTGGTCATCAGCGTACTCAGTTTCTTCGGTCTGCTAAGACTTTGAAAGAGAAGCTAAATCCTCTTAGAATGACTATCATTCTTTGGGACACAAAAATCGTATTCGAAAAGGTATTTCGTGAAGATGAAGTACTGGATAACATCAGCATTCATGCTGGTGGTGGTACTTGTTTAGATCCTGTCTACAAAAGAGTAGCTGAAATTAATCCTGAAGCTCTTGTTATCTTCACTGATATGCAGGTAACTATACCACCCAAACCATCTTGGGAAACCATTTGGTTTGTTCCTAGTAAGTCCTGTCCTGTGAATAGAGTAACTTACGGTCAAGTTTATCTAGTCCCGGAGGACACAAAATGATTATCAATGGAAACTCTCTGTTGAAAGTAGAACCAATTCGGCCATTGCTTTCCAATAAAGAAAGAGAATTTGGTTATTCTCATGGTTTGAGTGAAGCTGGATATGATATCCGAATTGCTGAAGATATTATTTTCATGCCACCAAAATGGTGGAATTTTTGGGATAGGCCAATGATTGAGCGTTGGGGAAATAATGCTGAATGGGCTGATCCTATCATCAAAGGTCGTTTCTGTTTGGCTTCAACCATTGAAGAATTTATGGTCCCTTCGAACATGACAGGAATTGTCCATGATAAGTCTACATGGGCAAGACAAGGATTGTCGGTGTTTAACACCGTCATTGAACCGGGATGGCGTGGTTTTCTCACTTTGGAACTTGCTTTCAATGGTGAAGAACCTCTTCACATCCCTTCTGGTGTAGGAATTGCACAAGTGCTTTTCCACCAAAATATTGAAACTGCTCAATATTCTGGCAAATACCAAGACGCAAATGCAGGACCACAAAAGGCAAAATTCCAATGAAAAAGCAAAGTGACAAAGACAAGCAATATCGTCGTATGGCGATGAGCAGGGTACGCGCTGATGTGAAACGATACATCGCTGGTGATACCAGAGGCATGGCCCATTTAGGTGAATATGCAAGCAATATGGAGGATGCAATCCGCACTATTATTGCTCTACAAGATCTTCTTGAGATCTCAATGGATAAGCATCAAAAAGCAAGTGATCTTATTCTTGATCAAAAAGGACGGATGCACACTATTGCTTCTATTTCCTCTAGGATCATCGAAAGAGCAAGCGATGAGCTTATGCTTCAAGGAGAAAAACTTGCTCTCTTAACTCAGCAACATGATGGAATGATTGATGAATGTGATCGTCTTTCTGAAGGTTGGCGAAAAGCAAATACTGAAATCTTTGAACTTGAACGATTGGTTAGGTCTTTGAAGGTTACTCTCAAAGATTCAATGAAGGATATTCCTTTTGAATGAGTTTGATACAGCAAGCTCTGGAGCAAAGAGAGAAAAGAATAATAAGCAACCTTATGACTTGGTTCCATTTCAGGAAATAACAGATGCATATGTTCGTGTCGCTGAATTTGGTGCTATTAAGTATGCACCTTGGAATTGGTCATTAGGTCTTGCCAGAGTTCAACTCTGTTGTTCTATGCTTCGTCATATCTTCGCTTACGTTCGTGGTGAAGATTGTGATCCTGAATCTGGGCTTCTTCATACAGATCACATTCTATGGAATGCTGCTGCTCTTTCACACAATGTCCATTGGGATCTTGAAGATGGTCGTCGTTCTGAACCTTCTCGTGAATATAAGGAAAAGAAAGAATGAACACAATTTATTCTCATCCGGGTAAATCTCAAATGCAGGTAGAAGTAATTCTTGCTTCTGCACCTGTTGATTCAGATTATCATAAACCAATTTATACTATCAGAATGAGGTATCCACGTCCTATCCATGGTGAGATCATGACACATCGTGTCTTTGGTCGTAATGCTCGATCATCTCGTGCTGTGCCTGTAAAGACTATGCTTAATGAGGTTAAACACATTCCTTATGTTCCTTGGCATTGGGGAAAGAATCAGAAGGGTATGCAAGCAGATAAAGAGTGTAGTGTTTATGTGCAAAATTGGAATCGTAATACAGATTTGCAACCTTTAACTCTGTCTCGTGAGGAAGCATGGCTGACAGCCCGTGATGCTGCTGTTAAAGCTGCTGAAGCCTTTATGGTGGCTGGGTATCATAAACAGAACCCAAATAGGCTTCTGGAGCCATTCTCGTGGATTGATACTCTTATCACTTCTACCGATTGGGAAAATTTCCTATGGCTTCGTAACCACAAAGACGCTGAACCTCATCTTCAAGATTTGGCTCGTATGGTGAAAATAGCTATCAGTGAAGTGCAGATTCAAGATCTATATCCTGATGATTGGCACATGCCTTACATCACTGAAGAAGATCAAATTGCTGCTAATACTGATGCCAAACCAGATGGGATGACTTCAGAGGATTTTTGGCTACAAGTGTCTGCTGCACGTTGTGCTCGTATTTCATACAAACCTTTTGATGGGGATGCTTCTTACAAGAAAGAACTTTCCCGTTACAATCAACTGGTTAAGTCTGATCGGGTACATGCTTCTCCATTGGAGCATCAGGCTAAACCTGATGAATACATCAAAGGTCATGTAGGACCATATGGTGAATGGATTAAAGATCATTGGAGAATGAAGAATCTGCATGGTAACCTAAACGGGTATATTCAATTTAGGAAGACAATTCCTAATGAATGTTATCATGGATGATATCTGTAAACATGGGTATATAAACCCAAAAAGGAGACGCAATGGAAATTGCGTCTCCTGCGAGAAGAAAAGATATTCTTAATCTCCTGCTAGACAAAAAGCTGGTCGTGAGGCCTCCAAGAAAAGATGGAATGATCCAAAACTTAAAGCTGAACATCAGAAATATATGAAGAGGTATGTTGACGATAATAGAGATAAACTCAACTCTCAAGCTCGCAGGCGAAATGCTGAAGGTGCTGGGTTAAGACGACGTTTACGTCGGATTGGACTATCCTTGGATCTTATTCCATTTATCGAAGACCACTCTGAAATCTGTGATATATGTGGCGGTGAACCATCAGGAAGATGGAAAACTCTTCACATTGACCATTGCCACGAAACAGGTGTGTTCAGAGGTATGTTATGTACCAAATGTAATAAGGCTCTTGAGTTATTTCATAACAAACCAGAGGTACTCATGAAAGCCGCAGGGTATTTAGTTCAGGCTCGAAAACTTGTTCCGAATGAAGTTTATACTTCAAACTGGTATGTTTCTAGGATAGGGAGTCCTTGATTTTATTGAAAAAGGACTCCCCCATGAGCAAATATCATGAAGCGTGGATCTCTCAGAACAAACCAAGTTATGCAGAGATTGCTCGTCAATTTGACGTAAATGAAAGTACAGCCCGTAACTCAATTAGACGATTTGAAGAAAAGCTAAAATCAAGAGAAGAAGCAGAACCAGCAGTTCTAGAAGGAATGAACGAACTTGGTTTTGTAGGACAACCCGGATCTGGATGGATTAAGTCTCAGATCCCAGATAAAAATGGAAGAACTTATTCGTTCCATTTTTCTTCTAAGCAAGAAGAAGAAACTGAAAAACAGAAGATGGATGCTATTGCAGACCGCTTCACAGGAACTTCACCAATTCTATTCAACCCCCCAACATTCATTGCACATTCTCGTGTCAGAAAAGCCTTTATTTCAATCAATGATCTACACTCTGGTTCATTAGCTTGGGGTGCAGAAACTGGATACGGAGATTGGGATCTTGATACTTCAATGATTCGTCTTCGTCAGTGGCTGATTCGTCTTCTAACACATGTTCAGAATGAAGGTGTTGATGAGATCATCCTGTATTACAATGGTGATACTCTTCATGCCAATGGACAAGTTCCAATGACTTCAACTCCTGGATCTGATCATGTCTTAGATGTAGATTCTCGTCACTTTAAAGTGGTTGATACCACTGGTGAAAATATCATCCATACTACTGATCTTGCTGCACAAATTGCACAGGTTCGTCTTGTTATTAAACGAGGGAACCATGATGGAGACAGTTATCTAAGTCTTCTACAAGGTGCCAAATGGAGATATTTCAACCAAAAGAATGTTAATGTTGAGATGGAACCCAACGCATACTGGGCGCATATCTTTGGTAAGGTAGCTTTGTTCGGTCATCATGGTGATCGTGTCAAACCAGAACGACTAATCATGCAGTTTCTTCAACGATATCGTAAGGAAATGGCTGATGTTGAGTTTGTTACTGTTTGGACAGGAGACAAGCATCATCGAAAACTGGAACAATTTCCGGGTGTAACATGGGAACAGGCATCCAATTGGTCAGAACCTGATCTTTATGGTTCAGCCTTTGGAGACACAGCTATGGCTCAGGCTGTAATATATGATGAACTTGAAGGTGAGGTGTCCCGTTTCACAGTGAATGCTTCACAAGTCTTTGAAAAGGAATAATTCTTTATGGATAAAGAAAAAGTAAACAAACTGTTTCGATATGAACATCTACCAGAACATATGCAGCATGTGAGTAAACAATTCTTCGATCTGGCTCACAACATTATTGCTGAAGCACCTCCTTCATCTGAACAGACGTTGGCTCTTCGGAGTTTATAGGAAGCTAAAAACCTAGTGGTTTGGGGTTTTTTTAACTAAATCAGTCTAAGCTAAAAAATGTCCTCTTCTTTAGAAGGAGGTATTTTTTTATTACATTTCGGTTTAATCTGGTCATGGAAGACTCAATTTGATAGAGCGTGCCTAAACCTGATCAAACTAAGGAAAAAGATATGGCTGATGTTGTATATGAATTCTTTCAAGGAGATGATTTTAGCATCCCCTTTACCATGACTGATCCAAATAACAGTAATGCTTCTATTGATATTACCTCTTGGGTGATCACTTCACAGATTCGATACTCCAAGAAATTGATCAATGATGTTACAGTAGCTGTAACCTCTGCTGTAAATGGAGAATTTACTTTAAGTGTTCCAAAAGAACAGACTCTACTTTGGCTTCCTGAAAGAAAGCTATTGTGTAATGTCCAATTTGATCAATTAGTTGGAGGTCGAGTTTCTTCTGAAGTCTTCTCAATTCTGGTATTAGAGGATCCAACAATATGACTGATTTAACTCTTAATGTAACTTTAGGGCCAAAGTATGTATTGACCATGAATGGTAATCAGCCTTTTCAATTAAAGGTTGGTACTCTTGGTTTAAGTACTGGTATATCGAATAACCTATATAGTGCTATTACAATTACTTCTGTAGGTTCTATTGGAGCATTTCGTGCAGTAACAGTCGTTGGTGATTATTGCGTTAATACTGCTCTCAGTCTTCCTCAATATGCTGGTGTTACACTTGTTGCTTATACTATAGGTCAGGAAATGAGAGTTGTTCGTTCAGGTATCATTTC
>JAJRUL010000057.1 GCA_024277795.1 Candidatus Zixiibacteriota bacterium | reverse complement strand
GGCTATTTCATCGGCTAATAGTTCTGACTGATTGTACCCTCGCTTATTTCTACGTCTTTGATGCAATGGTAGCGGCACAATCGCTTCATATTCCAATTGTTCAAGAGATTTTTCAAATGTGGTCAGTACTTCTGGGATCAATACTCGTGATGGAGAGAGAATCCCTTTGAACTTGAACTGAATAATTATCTGGTCAAGATGTGGATGATAATGACTGTGTGCAAAAAGAGGAAGATACATTTTTTTACATATTGGACAGGTTTGATTATTGGGAATCAATGTAAAGCAGGAGAGACAAATAATATGATCGAGTCGTTCAAGTCGAGAACGACAAAGATCGCATATTTGTTCTTCATTGCCTGTTACTTCTGCACAACTTAGACATAATTGAGGAAAACAAAAATCAAGCAGTGCATCACAGGCACTTTGGATTTGAGATTGTCCTCTGTACATAAGTTGAAAATATCACCTAATACCGTACTGAGAAAGATAAAATTCAAATACTACAATCTGCTACGCACGCTATTTACGAATCCTTTTTGCTACAGCAACAACAATATGCCATAGAATAAGCACAACCAATATAGTAGCTGAGATTGTTGAGAACAATGAGGTGTGATGTTCACTAGTCAATGAGACATAATTCATCTCAATCTCATAACGTTGATATATGTAATCAATAACTATGCCCGATATAACAGCCACAATTATGATAACAACAAGATATCGCATGACTCCCCACCAACCAAGAATCCGACTCACAACTATAATTGAAGCGGAATTTGTAGCAGGTCCTACTAAAAGAAAAACAAGGACAGCTCCAGGAGTAAATCCCGCCACGATTAAGGCTGTTGCAAACGGTGTTGAAGAAGTCGCACATATATACATAGGAAGCCCCAAGATGAGAGCACCCGTATAACTCCCCCATCCCGAAGTAAGAAACTCAGGCAAACTCAAATTTGTTGTCCCAAGTGTAGCTCCAACTAATCCTGCCATGACATACCCTAAAGCCAAATAGGGTGCAAGGTCGGCCATAAGGGTAGTGAACCCATATCGGATACCTGCTTGAATCTTCATGAACCAACTGGTTCTCTTACTGCTTTTTGATTCTCCGTTTGATGCACAGCCACAACTACTGTCAACTTCAGCCATCAACTCTTCCCTGTCATCAAAAGCCGTCTCAACCACACCTGCAGTAGTAGCGGCCAAAAAAGCTGAGAGAGGGCGGGCTACAGTCATAATCGGGTCCATAAGAGACCAGGTTAGTAAAATCGAATCAACACCTGACTCCGGTGTAGAAATGAGAAAAGCGGTTATACCGGAGCGATGCAAACCTGACTTTCGTAGTTGATATGCAACTGGCAGAACCGAACATGAACAAAGTGGTAGAGGGATTCCCAATAAAGCCGCTTTGAATACTTGTAACTTTGGCGATCCAGTAAGGAGCTTTTTTATACTCTCGGTGTTGAGAACAGTAAAAACAATTCCAGCGAGAATAAGACCAAATAGCAAAAAGAAAGCTGAATCGATCATCATATCCCAACTCGATTCAGCCCACACTATTACAAAATTGGCAATATTAACCATCCAACTCCTTCAAAAGAGCTTTGGCACTTGCCACCGCTGATCCGTTTGGATCAACTCTCAGATAATTCTCCCAATAGACTCGAGCAGAATCAAGCTCTCCCATCTCTCGAAAGACGATACCAGCATTAAAGTTTGCTATCGGGTGGTCCGGCTCAATACTGAGAACTTTTTTGAACTCCTCAAGTGCTCTCTGCCCCAATCCCATTCCGTGAAGACAAGCACCATAATCTGTCCGAACAGCATTAGAACTGCCATCAAGTGCCATCGCACGGCGATATGCTTCTGCCGCAACAGGGAAATTCCGTTGATCCATCTGTTGATTGCCAAACTGAACTAAAGAATTATAATCTTGTGGCAAACCACCCATCGCCTGAAGAGCTTCATCCATACTGCCAACCATACCAGCATGACCCTCAACATCGTTCATCGATTGCTGTGGAACTGGTTGTGGCGGTTGCGATGGTTCCTTAAAGAGGAAATAGCCTGCTGTTGCAACAACAATAACTCCAACAATAATAACCATATCCCTGACCGTATTGGAAGAACTTTTGTTCGCTTTTGCCTGCATCTCTCTGGCCTGTCCGGTAGCAGGTGCTCCGCATTCAGGGCAGAACTTTACTCCACTAACGATTTTTGTGCCACAAGACCTGCATTTCTTCTGGGTCATATAAACTCCTGAATGTTTGATCGTCTCTCTGAAAGAATATAGCTCGCCTCCATCAGGATGCAACAATATTTGGGCTGACATATCATTTCTTAGATAATATATTGTTGCCAATTAATTATCTTGTCGCGATACGATACTGATTGAAAGGATTCCTGATGAATCGATATGCAATTCTGATAATCATGACCTCAATCGCCATAAACCTGAGTTCTGCTCAGGCTTATGAGATTACCTCTGACTCTATTTACAAACATATTTCGGTTTTGGCCGATGACTCACTCGAAGGTCGGCAGGTCGGTGAAGACGGTGGCTGGAAGGCTGCCCAGTATATTAAGCACATCTTTCAAGAGTGCGGACTAACTCCAAACGGTGACAATGGTACATATTTTCAGGCAATTGAGTTTACGAAAAAAATCATATTCGGTGACCATAACAGTCTATCAATTAACGGAACAGAACTAACACTGAACGAAGACTTTCAACCGATGCGACAATCAGCTACTGCTACTTTCAATTTTACTGAAGTTATTGAAGTTGATTATGGCATAGAAACCGATTCAATAGACGGAT
>JAJRUL010000056.1 GCA_024277795.1 Candidatus Zixiibacteriota bacterium | reverse complement strand
ATAAATGTTAGTTGAACACGTACCAACACATATATCGCCCATTGTGACCTGTTTGTACAGTGCATATAGGTCCAATTGTTCTAGGTTTGTTGGCTGCTTGTCCAGGTGCTTAGCCTCGGCGGCAGCACGTTCGAATTCTCTCATTTGTTTGGTATGTCGTGTTGTCAATTGACTATTGAATTTTTCCATTTTTGAATAGAATAGAATCTAATCTAATAGAATAGGCCAAAACTCGAGATCGCAGGACAAGTCAAAAACGCCCCTGTCCTGTTATCTATTAAATCACGCCAAACCTTCCAGATAAGCGATTTTTCCCGAATAAAAGCCTCCAGTTCGACTTTAAATTATGTTGTGCTGATAAATCTCCGTTTAAAGCTAATTTTATCAAATATTGCCCGAGCTGATGAGACAAAATTGAAAAAATGTTATCGTCATGAAAATGCATTTTTGGGCATGGTAAGATGTTTTTTATGATGCCAAAAGCGTCTCATTTATGTCTTTAAATACATAATAATAGGGTGTAAAAGTATCACAGAAAAGCGTCTACAAAAATTTGAAAGAGATCTCTACGCATTACGGGCATTTTGGCGCCTTTTTTCTTTGAACAAAAGTTGAAAAATGATTGTTTACTCTTTTCTTCCTCCTCACCATCACAAAACACCATGTCTACACCATTACAACAGTCTAGAGCAACCACACGGGTATGTAACGTCATAATATTGTTGTTGATGTCAATCTTAAGTTCTACATTTGTCGTATAGTTGAGTTCTACAGGCGAAGACACTCCCAATTTCAAGGCACAGACTCCGGAGGCAATATCTGCTGCGCTAGCTGATACACTCAAGAAAATTCAATATTCTCACGTGCCAACGATGCCCGCATACCGGAGAAGATTCCTTGAGACATTCGACACCAACTGTATGGAGGTTTTTGGGGAGTTGATCTCCACACGGCTTGTTGCACTTCACGGCGAAGCCATTCTTGGAGGATGGACACGTTCTCCCATTAGCGACTGCCGGAAGAATCACTATGCTCCACCATCTCCTCCTGGACCCCACCGCACCGCACAAATGATACCAGAAGAGAAGAAATTATACACTGAAGCCATCGTTCCCGGTGTCACCACCCGTGCAGAAATCCAAGGTTTGCCATCTTGTTTGTTTGTCGATTACCCCAATATGTTTATTTATTTTGTCGCAGATCTTATCCAGGAAATCAATATATGCACAACTCCTATGTCCGCCAACGCTTTAAAAGCTAGGTTGGAAGTAGTTTGCCAAGAACTGGGTATATCAATCATCAAGATGAAGGACGGGAGAGAGATCTCCGCCGCGCGTCAGAAATCTGTGACTTCGGATTCCATTGATCAATATGTGACAACAATGAATGGACTGGTTGCCGACCTACGTAAGAAAATGAAGAAGCTGGATGTATCCACCAGAGACCAGGAAGTTCTGTTGAGGACCAATTTGTTCTATCTGGACGAACTGAAGATCAATATCGGTATGCTGTGTGGGCAAGATTCACGGCAAGTCTCAGTTAAAAGGACTCCACACCCTTCCAAAGCATACTCTAGTTGGAAACACGATCTCAATAAGATGGAGACAGCGCTTGAGGAGGAGCACAGAAAGGTTGAACCCCATTTCATAGAGCATCGTCGTGATTTGGGAGGTGGTCTAGGTGCTAGCGTTACGTCTTTCGCTGCCTTGTTGGGTATTGGGCGCGATAAAGTGGACAAATTGATGTTGAAGCTCCCGGTGAAAGCGGGAGATCCACTGTTGGTATCTGTGAGGAAGTTTATCAAGTTGTTGGAGCAGGTTACTGAAGGTGAGGCTCTGCGGAGGTTGAGGAGAGTTGTGATTGTTGGATTGAATGGAGAAGAAGAAGAAGAAGTTGTCGTCGATGAAGATGACAAGGTGGAGAAGAAGACATGTATGAATATCACTATGGAAGATTTCCATTCGTTTATGAAGTGCAGTGTAGAAGAGAATGAATTCTGCCATTTCATCTCCGACAATGCATCCATGCACCACGGTGAACCCATCAAGATGCTGTTTGATCTATTCATGAACGCTGGCCTTTTCTTTATTCCTGTTAGTACAACTCATTGTCTTGCACCGAACGATCAAGCTGTGAACGCACTATTCAAGAACGGTATTCGTGCCAGAATCGAGCGATACAGAAGGGAGCATAAAACCCTGCCATCAGTGTATCAGATCATCTGTTTTGCCATTCAAACTTGGTGCTATGATCTCACTGACTCTGCTGTCCAAGCATCGTTTGATCAATGTGGTCTTGCAAACTGGCCTGAGGCTGCTGTTGATGCAGATATGATAAAGCAGGCCATTGAAGCTCAAACTCTCATCTCAGATTTCCAAGAAGAGCAGGGCAAGAAGGCCAATCGCAAACCCATCACTCGCAGTGAGCTAAACACCATACATAGACTTGTTGTGAATGACATTGCTCCTATTCTTCAAGTCACTCCGAGTGTGTTAATGAAGGCGTTGACGAATGCTTACAGGGATATCGATTTACCTGTTGATGATCCAGCCAATGGGAAGAAGAGGAGTAAGCGGAACTACTACTACGAAGCTGCCAAGCTGCTAGCTCGTGCTGACGATATGGTTGAGTACAGAGCTATTTCGAAGACAGTGGCAGAAACGAAGGCTAGGGAGGCATGTGAACAGGCAGTTACTACTCGTGTGACCAAGCAAAGAGTGCTGGAGATGAACAAGAAGAAGAAGCGCCGGGATAGGAAGAGTCTGCTGGTTGCTGCCCGTCAATCGACGACCACAGCACAGCGATCTGCTGCACGGTCGTGTAAGGAGAAGGCTTTCGCTTTGTCTCAGATTGATATGGCCCAAATACGTATTGCCAAGCTCAAAGACAAGCTCAAGGCAACCGAAGATGCGTTGGCTGCGATGAAGAGCAGAGGCAAGGCTGTTGTGCCCCAAGAGAAGGCGAAGAAGAGCAAGAAGAGGAAGGCGGTGGTGGATGTTGTGGAGGAGGTTGTAGAAGAGGAGGAAGGGGAAGGAGAGCAGGTTGATATTTGGAACCCAGATGACCAGTTTGTGTGCCATGTATGTGAGGAGTCAGTTGTATCAAAGCAGTGGCACCAGTGCGACCAGTGTGATGAGTACATGTGCGATGTGTGTAAGGAGGAGAGAGCGAAGTTGTTTTGTTCAGATGATTGCATCCACGGTGTTGAGAAAGAGGTGATTGCTGTCGATGATTCTGAGTGGGTTGAGGGGAAGGCGTGGCAGTGCCATTCGTGCCATAAGGAAGTTATCGCTGCTGCTGATCAGTGGCATGCATGTGATGGCTGTGATGAGTTCATTTGCCAAAGGTGCAAGGAGGAAAAGGCGAAGCTGATCTGTGAGAAGTGTGATGAGTAATTAGAAGAATGCTGTTTTTTTTTAGAATACCTATTTTTACTTTTTGGTCTGTGTGTGTGTGTGCATGTGTGTTTGTGTTGTTGATTTTAATCATTACATTATTTGTGTTGCGTTTATTGTTTCATATACATTTATCAGTAAAATTGATTATTTATGAGACGCCACAACGTGTCAACCTTCAATGGGGTAAATTGGTATAGTGCTTCATGTGAATTGTGATCCTAAGAACACCATGATTTTCCGACGAAAATTGTTTTTTATCCTTAAACTTCACGAAAACAGTAAGATACCGTATTAATTGACAATAGACTATTGTTCTGACATTGATTACACGTATAAATATGTAGAAATGTCGACAAAAACGAACGGGGTTGTTGCTTTTCTCAATATCGCCCCCACAAAAAAAAGTTCCTCAAAAACAAAGGTAAGGACAGAATTTTGTCGCCGTAGTAAGTTTAATGATATGTATATACAAGTACCTTTTTACTACAGGATGCTGACAAAAAAGCGTCTAGGCAATAACTTGAGAAGCAACTTAAGAATGTCAAATATCCAAGTTTTGGTCAATGGAAGAACAAAAGTGTAAAATAATATATTTCAATCAAATGGCCAGAAGAAGAGAATACGGTCAAATTATATTAGAAGCATACTAATTTCAATATACGATTACAAATACGGAAAAAATAATGGGGTTTCAGGAATTTCTCAAACGCCATAGATCGCAGGACAGCAACAACATTTCCTATTTTTCAATGAAATTCGAGGAAAAAAAATATTGTCTAATTGAGTAACAAGCTGATCGCCTAAACTCAAACTTCAGAGGTGTATTGTACAAAGATGTATCTTACACTAAGCAAGATATGAACGGGATTTATTAAGATTTGTGGTGTAGAGGCGTGATTAGGACTGATTTGACTGTTTCTGTCCTGCGAACTCGAGTTTTGGCCTAATAGAATAGAATAGAATTCAATCACAAAGTCAGGTCACAAACACACCACCACCAACCTCATCGAACTGCAAACAATACAATAGAATAGAATCAATTTCAAAGTTACCTTACTCTGATTCTCAACTCTCT
>JAJRUL010000055.1 GCA_024277795.1 Candidatus Zixiibacteriota bacterium | reverse complement strand
GGAGCAGGACGAAGCGATGCAAATTGTGACGGCACAATCAATATTGCTGATGTCGTGTACTATATGAATTTCCTTTTCGGATCTGCTTTCTCCCCTTGTTACTAAGTATAACTCATCGTTTTTTAAGGCAGGATCTATTGAGGTCCTGCCTTTTTTATAGTCGTATCGTTCTGTTATTACTGTATCTCTTGCAATACGTGTTTCTTTCTAGTCGCCGCGGCTTGAATAGCACGTTTTGCAACTGCAAGAGGGATTCCGAGAATATCGATCAAGGTTTCTACTGCATCATCCAAATGCTGAAGCCATGTATTCTCGGGGTATTTTTCTACCAGGTCATCTGTTATATCCTCTGCCAAACGTGCAATGAGCTCGGCATATTTCTGGTGTTTTCCTACCTGTAGAAAGGGAATGATGTATTTCTTGGCAACGTATGTCACCAGTGTCAAGCCAATCGATCCTATCAACCCTAACCATGAACCTGCTTGTAAAAACAACGTATCCATATTATCTCCTTTTGATAATAAGTTTGTTTTGTATGGTGTACGAATTACCATGATAATTCCCAAAGTGAAGCGTCGGGCACTTTGATTCTCTGACGTAGAACAGTCCCATCAGAACGTGAGATTGATATCTCATACATCGTTCCTACAGGACGTAGTGAATCTGATGGAATCAGATCAAGATAGAACAAACCTGCAGTATCTGTTATTGTTGAAACAGTAAATGGTGATACGATTACGTTCTTATAGCGGACAACACCTCCGGGCAAACTTGCTCTTACTGTTGTGCCCTGCTGAGGTCTGGCATTTATATCGTAGAGGTAACCCCACACTCTGGTTAATCCGACTCCTGCAGGAGTATCAACGCTATATGGAACAGCAAACAAAGTGTCAAGCGAGGCTCCACTTATAATTGTCGTATCATAAGCATCAAAAAGATATCCTATTTCAGTTGCAGAAATGACAAAACTGTCTGCATCTAAGTTGAAAGCAACTTGGCCATTGTTGTCACTTCGACCAACAGCAATCAATGCTGACTGACTCACATTTCGCACAGTGATACTTGCACTAGGGATAACCTGAGCGTTCACGCTATCAAAGAGTACAAAGGAAACAGAATAGGCACCACTTCCCATACCCAAACCAGAAACCTGTGTATTGAGATAGGAGCCAAATGTCCCTGCATTGATATGTCCGCTTTGTTGCGTGTCCCATACCGACCGCGCAATATCTGTTGAATCGACTGAAGAAGATTCTGTTCGATTGCTGTCAATAGCTCCACCTTTTACTAAAACTGAGTCATCAATGATGGCCAAGCGATCGGACAACTCATCCTGAACAATTTGAAACCAATACCAGTTTGGGGTTTCAAGATTAAGATTACTGTTCCTTGCGAGTAGACAGAAATGGTAGACACCGTCACTACCGATACCATCAATCTTAGCAATCTCATCAGCAAAGATATAAAATTGTTTTGTTTGAACTGTCAATGATGTAAGACGACTGTCGGTAATCGATATTGAGTCTTTGTACGCCAAAGAGCCATCGGGCGCGCTGACGACAAAGTACACAGAATCTGCAGTAGTCATATTACCAAGCGAATCAAGCGAACAAAACACAACTGAAAGAGAATCTTCAGAAGTTTGCAAGGAAGAAGAATTATTGACAATCCCTGCAGTCGCTATCGTATTGATGAATAGCAGAATCATGAACAGTATTTTCTTTATCAACATACACTACCTCACTAATACTTTCCGTCTTCGTATGGCAAGAGCATCTGAGCTTGGATAGTAGAGCACAAGCATAGGGACATGGTTGCTTGATCCTTCTGACGATACAAATGTTTTCAGACTAGTTTTTGATGGAAAGGCATCCTCATTGATAAGGATACAGCCATAGTTTACACCTGATGTGTCCCAATAGTTGAGGATACGATTGAAATTATTCATTACTGAATATTGTCCCGTATCAGAAACAACGAGTGTACAGACAATGCTAGTAAGATAGTCACCGCCAGGAGTAATCCAACTGAGAGAATCGCTATCTCCCACATCCAAGAATGCATGATTCCATGTAACACCACTATCGGGATTGGGATAGTCACCAACACCGTAGGCATCTTCTGAGCCTTCATACCATTGACGCGTCAACGGATAGCAGAAAAAAGTACGATTTTGAGTGTCGGATTCTTGCACACAATAGAGCATGAACTTACTTGAATCAGGCATAACATTGTTCCAACCGGGAAACTTGAAAAGTCCGCGTCTTCTATCAATGTTTGATGATCCGATTGCAATACGAAAAGTGCTTCCCGAATTGTATCGTCGACAATCCTCACCTGATACCTCAGTAAGACAGTCGGCATAGTTGTAAATGCGCGCATCTTCAACTTCCGTAGTACTCTTGAGCGTATCAATTGTTGCATAAACATGCGCTGAAGTAAACAGAACAAGCGTTATACTAATGATGACATTCTTCATGATCGAATCTTTTTGTTAGTTTTTGCAAGTGATTCATTTTTGATCTTCTGTTGTACAACAGGCAGTGCCTCCTTCCTTACATCATCAAGCATTCTCCAAAATTTTGTTCGTTCTTCATTGGATGGAGTGAGTTTCATTCTCATTTCAAACATTTTGATAAAATCTCCTACTTTTGCGTTCTCTTCTATCTTGTTCTTCAAACCGCGATACGATAAAACAATCAGTTCATCCAGTTTTTCGAGTATTACACTGCGTTTATCTGCTATGTTATTATTGTGTGACATATCAATCACCCATCTCTGTAATAAGAAGATCTACCATGATTGGCTCCGGAGCTTCAGTACTGCGTACAATGTTAAAGCTGGTTTCAGATTCTGTTCCAACAGGATATGCAGTATAGATTGAACGGGGGCGAACAATAACTCGAGGTGACTGTATTGTTGTCGGTAGAGGATTTCCTCTATGATCATTCAGGTCTGCAAATGTTATCTTTTGCGAACTATCACCAATAGCAACAGTTCCATAAAAGACAGAATCTATCCCTTCGACCGACTCTACTGCCAAAAGGTCAAGATTGGCCAGCGCAGGTAGTCCATGTACCATAATATCGGGGACAAACCATGACCGCTTGGCAAGAATAGTTGATAAAGCATGCGACATCTATATGAACTCTCTTTCTTATGTAATCTTTGGTGTTGAGGGGTTTTCTACAGCAGGACGAAATGATTTCAAATAATCTTCTGTTTTTGTAGAATAAAGGTCAGCAAGTTTGATCCATGCCTCTGCGGTACGATCGTTCCCACGTGACGAAAGCTCTCGAACAGCAGAGGTTCGACATATAATAGCTACCGCTTGACAAGTAGCCGACATTTGTAATAACGAATCGGCTCCAAAAATATTATGGGGATCAACCCATTTCTCGATAAGACCATTAGCAAGTACAACCGCATTGTTTAGTAGATCATCGGTATATACTGTAAACAGAGGTGTGAAATCGATCAATACTGACTCTTCATTGGCAATTGCGCCTGTTGCAATGCGTGCTACTGATCCATCAGCATAGTTGATGCGGTAGTCCTGCCCCTCTACATATAGTGCATACGGTTGATACCAAATGGTGATCTCATCTCCTACGGAGAGATTCCCACCGTTTTTGATATCTATTGTTCCTTTGTCGTATTGAATGATATAGTCTCTATTTGCAACAAAGATTGTGCTTAGTGAACTATTTGATGCTACCACTACCGAAGTATGCTCAATCGGCAGGGATGTTACAAAATTGGAGCCGGTTTCAAGTACCATTATCTTTTTTGATAATGAAGATGATTGGACACTTTTTACTAGTACAGAGTTGGTTGCAATAGCACCCGAATAGAATGTTATTTCAGCAGTTCCACTGAGCTTGACAAGATGATCGATTGTTCGATCCCTAACAGGGATAGCCGGTTGTAGGTAGTGACGTACCAACTCCACAGTTGTATATGACATCTTTTACCTCCTGACGATCATGCTCTTGAGATCAGCAATTGCTGTGATCTGCGTTCCTATCGGTGCAGTAGAAAAGGCGTTATCAACGGTGATCCTGATCCAGAATCTTCTTAGCCCATTAAGAGTCGATTGTTGCCAGTCTGTAGCTATACTGTTGTTGTCATCCCATAGTAACAATCCTTTTTCTGTAAGATCAAACTGATACGCTCCGCCAGAGGGCATGAACGCTTTCCAAACAGAACCATCAAAGTAAGAATACGAAACAACCCCTCCTGTACCTGTGGTCGCTAATAGTAATTTGACATATCTGAATCGACTAGTCATGCCGAGGTAAAGATTATCTCCGACGTTTTTTAACAATGATGATGTACCTGTATGAAAGAGATCCGCACTAGTATTACTTGAAGCTGAAGCAGTAAGGTCTTCATAGCTACTGTTACTCGATGAATACAAGAGGACTGAGTCAAACACATCAGATCGATGATCCAGAACTATTGGAGTTGAAAAACTTCCTGACTGTCGAGTTGTAAACTTTAACTTTGTCTGCCCTGAACCAAACAATGACTGAAAGAGAATGATTGGGATATTTTGCGAATACATCAACTGTGGCCAATCACCAGCATTACTATCAATTGTAACTGCTCCGCTCCATTTTAGTCCGTTGTATTCACGAAAGTAGAGGCTACCTTCATCCCACACAACGCCGAGACGGCCATCATCTGAGAGGGCAAGATCAAAATGTTGGTCAAGACCTGATCCTGTCGAAAGCTGATAGGCAGAACTCCACGGGGAGCCTGTGAGTTGTTGCGACTTGATTGATAATGAAGTACCCGCATCGGTGTAGACAACGAACAACTCATTGTCAGTCACGATCAAGCGAGACCATGCTGTGGTCGAACCGCCTGAAAGTGAATCTCCACTATCTGTTGGACCGCTCCCCCACGTTACGCCACCATCAGTCGATGACTTCACATGAATTGTCTGTGTACCTGTAAGATCGACCGTCCAGCTAATCCAAAGTTTCCCGCTGTTATCTCGTCCGATGGATGGTGACATTGACGTACTGCTATTATATACGGTGCTTTTTGAACCTATCGACCAGATACCGTTGGTAAGTGTCATTTTACGAAAGACTACGTTTTTTGTTGTCGCTTCGATATAGGTTATAAATATGTCACCATTGTCCTGCATGATCGCATCAAACGACTTATCTTCAGCATCAGATACAATTGACGTCATTGTCGACCATGCTGAATACGGATAGTTGGCAAAGCAGTATTGTAATTCACCCGGGGCAGTCTGCACAATTGCCAGCAGTCTACCTACATATAAGCCGGAGGCAACACGAAACAACTTCCGCTGAGTTGGCAGTCCAATTGGTGT
>JAJRUL010000054.1 GCA_024277795.1 Candidatus Zixiibacteriota bacterium | reverse complement strand
TATGTGAAATGTTGTAACCATGCGAACGAAGCCTTGCCACTTCCTTGTGCGCAATCTCAGAAGTAATATCATCTGAATCATCCAGCACTTGAATCTGGAGCTTGTTTTTATCCCAATCCTGTTCAGAAGCGGCATGAATCAGTCGTGCAACAACCATTTGCTCATTATAAATCGGTAGCTGAATAGTAACATGAGGTTGGTTGGTTAATATATCCTGATCTGTATCATGAATTGGTTTTTTGGTCAAGTATAACCAGATGAGCCAGTATAGGTGGATGCCGTAGAAGGCAATGATACCTAAAAGTATAAAGTAGGCGGTGATGACTGCTTCACGCATCTGTTGTTTTTAGCCTTCTCTTTCCAATAGTTTCGATAATTAGGAGAATAAAGAATGGTAGATAGGTTAAGATCATAAGCCATACGATAGTTTCTGAGTATCCGTTTTCATACATACTAATGTGCCCATGATACGACAATAAGATGGACCCCGACAGCAACAAAAATGCAGGAGAAAGGTATTGCAAGAGAAAAGGAAAGATCCAGACGAAGTACCATGGGAAAAAGGCCGGAGTAAGAATTAGATATCCTCCTAAGGTTGCAAACATCTTTTTGTATGGTGAGCATTTCCTGATTATTTGGATGAGAACCCATAATACAAAAGCAGAGGCGACTGTGATACGCGCTTGATCGACATCGAGAAACTGTTTTACAAGCAGGAAGACAGATCCGCTATATTGCCAGTTTGTGAGGTATTTCATAAGCGATCCGAAGACACTCGTTCTGGCAGATATGAGATAGGGGAGGTAGAGCAGAATAACTGAACTAGTAAATGCGATGATAAATCGTAGTTTGTTTTTCCGTTTGAAATGAAAGAAGAAAAATGGGAGTAAAAAGAGGCCATAGAATTTTACAAGTGTTGATATTGCCAGAAGAAGCCCTGTAAGTTGGGGCTGTCGCTTATTCATGGTTATTAACGAGCCTATCAAAAAAGGCAAGCCGATTATGTCCAGATGTGATGACATATAAAATTCTATCAGAATCAATGGTGAAAAGAGCCACAGAAGTAGTTTTGCTCTGGAGATATGTAGCATCTTCAGCCATACGTAGAGTGCAAAGATGGTCAACAGTTCAAAGAGGGCTGCGATAATCTTAAAGCCGAAAATCGTATCAGAACCGATCATGTATGAGACTAGGAATGCATTTTGAGCCATTGGAGGATAAATTGTCGGCAGGTTGGCATGGTTGATGTTCGGGTATATCGTACTGTCAACTAAGAATTCGACCTCGGTGTCGCGAGGGCTATACAGGTATGGGTTTATGCCATGAGCACTTACTTTACCATCCCAAACATAGCGATAGATATCATCAGACATATACGCTTTGTCTCCTGATCCGACAGATATTATTATCCGTGCGAGGATTGCAATGGTCAATAGCAGATAGAAGAGACGTTTATGTTGGTTTGCAAAATCAAGTTTGGATGCTGTGAGATAGAGTAATACTGAGAGTGCAAACATGAATTGGGTGATGATCAAAAACTTGACAACGTGAGGGGAGTTATAATCGGGCAGGAAAATGAGAGATGATGCAACCAGATAAAGCAGAGCTATTGCTATCGCTCCAGTCGATCGATTCATCATTTTACAGCCTCTCGTAATATGATCCAAAGAAACTTAACTCCTGCACGAATAGAGCCTGATATCGTTCCTGACACTTTTGATTGTCCTACTTTGCGGGCACGATATGATACAGGCACCTCTTGACATCTCAGGCCTTGTTTCACGGCTTTGACCTGCATTTCAGTTGTCCATCCGAAGTTTCGATCTTTCATGTCAATTGATTTGTAAGATGAAAACCTGATTGCACGGAAGGGACCGATGTCGGTAAACCGTACTCCCCAGATAAGGTAGATGAGTTGAGATGTTAGCCAGTTTCCAAAGACTGAGGCAGGTGGTAACGCATTGTGGCTATCGCGTGTGATCATGCGTGACCCTACAACAAAGTCAGCAGTGTCTTCAGCAATCGGTTGTAGCAGTTTTATCGCTTCTTCAGGGAAGTCAGAATAGTCGCCATCTATGTAGAGCAAGATATCGCAATCTTCATCGACGGCTTCTACAGCTTTGAGACACGCGGAGCCATAACCGCGTTCACATTGCATAACAACTTGTGCTCCCGCATCCTGTGCAACTTGAGCGGTGTTATCTGATGAGCCATTATCACAGACGATAATTTGATCAACACAATCGGGTAAATCTGTAATAACGAGCCCGATTGAATCTTCTTCATTTAGAGCCGGTATCAAGGCTGTGATCTTGTGATCGAGTAACGCCACGTTATTTTTTCTGTTCGTTCAACGACCAATCATAGTCAAGGTATCTGATGTTTGCTATTTTACTACTCAATTTTTTTCCTGTCGTTTGTGAGAGATTATCAATGATAAACGCTAAGGATGCCGATTCTTTCTGATCTAATTCAGAGAAACGTCTCGCATTATAATATCTCGCTACAAAATCATCACCAAACCAATCAAAGATGGCTGAAAGTTGTGCGATATTATTCTTGAAATCGATATTATTATGGGATGTTGAATTGGCGAAGCGTTGTGAAGAAATCGTCAAAAGACTGTCTATCTTATTAGGATAATACGGTATTTCCAATAGAGGAGGACATCCAATAGATGCACAGTTGATGGCTACATGAATCCTCGATTCCGCAAACTCTTTACGAAGGATTGAATGCTCTATTTCATTGAGTGTACGCTCATGACCTGCGACTGCCCACTTTTTTACCTTCCAAACTCCATCGATATCTTTGATAGACTCAACAGGGTATGCATCAATGATTGATCGTATGGTCAATATATTGTATGCGTTAATATAAAAAGCCATTCGTTGAGTAGGGGTGGTGTTGGCAAGCTCGGCAGATGCGAGTGCATCTACGAGACTATCCAACAGAGCACGATTCTTTTTAATATTCTTGTAGTCGACAAGACCATAGTTAACATTGTCGCTTAATAGTTTCGTGTATGCGATATATTCAAAGTCGTACGGGACACACTTTGTCTTTACTTGTGATGTCTTGTTATTGCACCCAACAAGCATTGCGGTTATCAGTATTGTGGAGAGAATAAGAGTTTTATGCATTCTTTGCCTTTTTATAGATCAAGTATATCAACATTTGAATCGTTTTGTATGGGCGCAAAGTCCCATTTGTTTTCCAGCCTAAGAACTCCACGTGGGCAGATATGAGCACACATTCCGCATCCAACACAAGATGCACGTTTGAAGCTTTGGTTGTTTTGTGCATACATACGTACATCAATGCCCATCTCACAATATGTAGAGCAATTTCCGCATGAAATACACATATCATCTTTTACCGTGATACGGAATCGTCCAAACTTTTGAATCAGGCCCATCAATCCCGCAAGTGGACAGAAGAAACGACACCAAACTCTACTGCCCATAAGGGGATACAAACCGACACCGAGGACACCTGATAATAGCGCTACGACAAAGAATTGGTATACTCCTTGGATTTTTGATGCAATAAGATCAAAAGTGGCATGGTCAGTAACCCATTCTCCCTGACTGCTTTCATGGTGTAACCCCCAGTTGATGATAATCAACGCTGTTGTTGCTATTGCCAGAAGGAGGATGAAATTAATTGAGAACTGTTCAAATCGCCATGCTTTGGACCGCTTGTTTGAAAGATGACGAAATGGGTCACCAGCGGTTTCAGCTAATCCACCGCATCCACAAACCCATGAACAGTACCATCGTTTACCGAATAGGAAGGTCATAATCGGAACAAGAATAAGAGAGCCGATGAATGCGTAGACAATGATGAGTATCGGGTAGTCCAGTATATATGCAGGAGAGAGATAATCGAGTTTTAGAGGCCAGAAGAGTGAAAAGATAAATCCTTTCGATTCAAACATCTGCATTACCAGAGGAATTGAGAATGCGAAAATGACTTGCACAAACATAAGTGAGAGTGTTCTTATTCGTTGATATCGACTATTGCCATGAATTTTGAGGAAGTAGCTTCCTCCGCCGACAATTGCTATTGTATAGAGTACGCCATACATATCCCATTTGCCACCTAAACCGAGTGACTTTGCTATCGGGTCAAAGATACCTGTAAAATATATGATGAGATAAAAGGCGAAGAGCAAAGCACTAATGATCCAGCCGATCGCTCCTCTTGAGCGGGCTGATGAATTATATGTAGACAGGAGTCCTGATTGCATTAGCTTTGTACTTCTTTAGCAATTGTGAGGGGCGTAAATTTAGGCATACACTCTTCATCGTAGTTTGCTTCATGCAGGTGAGATATAACCCAATCGAGTGTCCGTTTTTCATTGATCCACTTCATAAGTGGGCGATGGTCCCATCGTCGTCCTATGAAATTGAAGCCAATAACAGTATTATCAGGCAAATATGTAATACGTTGCGTATAGTTTGTCCCTTGTTCATGTTGATACCAGTCTGCTTCATTGTCTAATTTGAAATTCACATAACCAGCAGTCGTATATTCCAAATCGAAGAACTTGGCAGAGTTGTAGAACATTCCTCTTTTATAAATCTGTTTGTCCCCTGTGATATTCCCCCCAGCGATTTTCCCTTGATCTCTTGAGGTATACCAGAGTTGTTCCGGACGGCGGACATTATTAAACCAAACCACGGACGTGCAGTCGCCTGCGGCGTAAACATCATCGACATTTGTTTGCAGGAACTCGTTGACAACAATTCCACCGCTACTGTCCAGCACTATCCCACTTTCTTTTAGCCAATCGGTTTGAGGACGGACACCAATTGCAAAGACTATCAAGTCACAATCTATTTCGTCTCCCTGCTTTGTTTTGATTCCAGCTACATGTCCATCACGTTCAACGATCTCTTGCAAATCTGTTTTGAGATATACATCACAACTATGATGTTTCATTTGCTCTGTGATCAGGTCACCCTCGTTTTTATTCAAAGCAATCGGCCAGAACCAATCTTCACGGATTATGAACGAAACGTTGATCCCTGCCAGGAGTAATATTTCAGCAGTTTCAATGCCGATTAAGCCCCCGCCAATGATGCAGGCATGCTTTGCCGTCTTTGCCTTTTCTTGTAACCATTCGAGGTTTTGCCACGTAACAAAATTACCGACTTCATCAAGCTCCTCACCAAGGAAGCCCGGTAATCGACCGACTGAGCCTGACGCTATCAGAAGACGGTCATACTGGATTGTATTCTGTTTTGCCAGATATATTGTCTTGTTGTTTGTATCGATCCTAAGAACTTCATCACGTACACGCTTGTAGTTCATTCGTTGATAATGATCACGCTCAAATGGTTCGATATCCTGTTGACTCATTTGACCACAAAAGATGTACATGAGTGCTGTACGAGAAAAGAAATGATCAGATTCTTTTGATATGATCGTTATTTCAGCAGAAGTATCACGACGTCTTATTTCATTGGCTGAGTTGATTCCCGCGACTCCATTGCCTATAATGACATACTTCATTTGAACCTTTTGGTTAATGTTATGTTAGAGATTGTAACAAGAGATATTAGTCTTGGTTCCGCAAGAATAAAACTGGTAGGTAATGTAAGAGGAGTTGACACGTGCAAAAGTCTAAGGATGAGATAAAGAAGGCTGTCAAAGAACACTATGGTAGAGCAATCACACAAAAGACTTCGTGTTGTGGCGGTGATGATGGTTTTGATGAAGAGGCTGCCGGGCGGTTTGCACAGATGGCGGGATATTCATTTGATGAGATGAAAGATATGCCTGAGATGGTTACATCTTTTGGTTGCGGTAATCCGACAAGTACACTAGATGTTAAAGAAGGGCAGACAGTTCTTGATCTTGGTTCTGGTTCGGGGCTTGATCTCATTTTGGCCGCTCGTAAAGTAGGGCCGAAAGGTAAGGCTATTGGTCTTGATATGACCGATGAGATGATAGAGATATGCAGGAAGAATCTGAAAGCGGCAGGTGTGGAAAACGCTGAAGTACGTAAGGGTGAAATGGAGCAGATGCCTGTTGAGAATGAAGAAGTTGATTGGATTATATCTAACTGTGTGATTAACCTTTCTCCTGAAAAGCAGAAAGTTTTTGCGGAATCATTTCGTGTGCTTAAACCCGGGGGAAAGGTTCATGTCTCAGATATTGTGACGCTCAATCTCCCTGATGAGATGAGAATGGATATGAATGCATGGGTAGGATGTATCGGTGGTGCTGTTGATGAAGCAGAATATATTCGTTTGATGGAAGATGCCGGTTTTATTGATGTAAAAGTTGTTGATAAGATGGTGTATGATGCTCCATCACTGAACGTATTGGCAAATGATGCTTGTGGTTGTGGGCCTGATGAAGACTGTTCTGTTGACAGCAAGACGATAGATAAATATGCCGGCATGGTTGCAAGTGTAAAAGTGTCAGCAACAAAGCCGAGTTGAAAATAGAATCTGCGTACAGAGTTGAATCAGAGCGATAAATACGTTCAGTACTATGTGCAGGCTATTGTGCTCTAATCGCTAGTCATGATAAATAGCGGTTGCATCTCAAATGAACTGTAAATTGGACGAAGTCTTTCAGTATTGTACCGCTTACTGACATTGACGAGTTTCTTTTTGCTTGTGACAACGTCGATCGGAACATTATCGTATCGACCGTTGGTCAACGCGACCAATCGTCCATGTATCCCTTTGAGGACAAGATCAGTTGCAAGGTTACCATAAGCCATAGGAACAATAGAATCAATCGCATCCGGGTCGCCCCCGCGGACGAGATAGCCGAGTTTTTGATTTATGACGTTACTTGGTTTGCCATTGTTATATTTTGGAGAGAGTTCTTTCAAACGTGCAGAAATAAGTTCACCAACTCCACCTAACCTTGCGTGTCCATAATCATCTTGTTCCAACTCCTTAAAGACCATTTCTCCACCTTCGAACATAGCTCCCTCTGAGACTAATACGACAGAGTAGTTACTTGGATTTTGATTGCGATCCCAACTTAACATTTCGGTTAAGAGTTCCATGTTGAATTTATGTTCGGGTATTACACAACGATGTGCCGCTCCTGCCATTGTCGGCAGAAGGGCAGTAAATCCTGCATACCGTCCGAATACTTCAACTACGAGAAAGCGTTCATGTGAACCTGCAGATGTTCTGAGGTTGTTGATCATTTGAATGGTACGAGTGACGCAAGTGCTGAATCCTATACAATAGTCAGTCCCGGGAACATCGTTATC
This sequence comes from Candidatus Zixiibacteriota bacterium, assembly GCA_024277795.1. Taxonomy (GTDB): domain Bacteria; phylum Zixibacteria; class MSB-5A5; order GN15; family FEB-12; genus JAJRUL01. Next base: position 530 of record JAJRUL010000054.1, on the reverse strand, counting down.
CATCGTCTTGGGTATTGCAACTATCTTGACCCCTTCCTGATATAACCTGACGGCATAACTAAGAGTGTCATCACCGCCGATAGGAATCAAGTAGTCAATACCGAGGAATTCGAGATTTTTTAATACTTCATCAGTCAAATCATTGATGTGATCATTGTAACTCTCTTTGAGATGATCGGGGACTTTTTCCTTTGGCACTTTGCCTGGATGTGTGCGTGAACTATGTAAGAACGTTCCACCTGTGCGACCTGCTTTGTTAACAATCTCTTCTGTTAAGGGCAGATAGAATTCACTGTTGTCCGCTTTATGATTTGGGACAAGAGACATCAGCCCAAACCACCCGCGACGAATTCCAATTACTTTGTATCCTTCACTCAGAGCACGAATTGTGATTGCCCTCATAGCGGGATTTAGACCGGGGACATCTCCGCCGCCTGTTAGAATACCGATAACGCCTTTTGTTTTTCGTATATTTGCCATTACTTCCTCACTAACTTTAATAAACCTTATAGATGCACTATTTAGCAAGT
>JAJRUL010000053.1 GCA_024277795.1 Candidatus Zixiibacteriota bacterium | reverse complement strand
TGACTTTACTTAACAAATCTAAGCAATGGTCTATATCACAGCATATTCTAAACAACATACAAACAGAAGCATTCCCGTGGTTATATAAGAATATGTGTGCAAAACAACCAGTCGTGGTTCATCGAGTTGAAGAACTTCCTGATGAAGCTGAAAAAGAAAAAAGCGAATTCGAAGCTGAAAATATTAAGTCTATTATTATGGTTCCGCTTACATGTGCGGGGAAGCTCAAAGGATTTGTTGGATTAGATGCTGTTAAAAATGAGATACATTGGAGTGATGATGTACTGATGCTTCTTAATCAGGTTGCTGAATCAATTGCTTCAGCAGTTGATTTGATTCAGACAAGTGAGATTCTGGAAAAGTATAGGGAGACCAATAATGTTATCAAAAGGATGAGCAGATCACTCATCCTCACATTGACTGCTGAAGGGATCATTACTGAGTCAAGCGAAAGTTGTTCGTCCATGCTTGGGTGTCGCCCTGACGATATAATCGGTCAACCGATTGAGATGTTTCTTTTCCAACGGGATATTGATCCGCTATACACAAAGTTAGGTGATGTCTTAGCTGGTCGGGAGGTTCGCAATTTCTCCTGCACTTTACAATTCAGGGAAGGTGTGCTTGTCCCAGTCCTAATCAATGCTTCTCAAGTGAAAACCAATGACAAGTCTCCAGTCACCATTATTCTCATTGTTGATCCTCAACTTCCTTTTAGAGATCGTATGGACTCCCAGCGATCTGATCGGGATTCTGTTCTTGGTTGCACCACATCGTATTAATACATCATTGACATTCAGGGTCTTTACTTAGTATTTTCATTTAAATTCCAACTAAAGGATTGGCAGGACAATTTGGATGTCTACGAATTATTAAGCGTTGGTATGATCATACTTCTCGGTCTTCTGGGAGGTAAACTTTCTCATCGTATAAAAATTCCGAAGGTAACCGGTTATATGATAATCGGTCTCATTTTCGGTCCCTCAGTACTTAATTTTATTACGTCAAGTACACTCAATGATATTCATATGATTAACGATATTGCCCTTGGCATGATTCTGTTTGCTATTGGCGGTGAGATTGAAATAAACCATTTGAGATCACTCAGAAAAAAACTGCTCTATATTACACTTGCTGAGAGTTTTGGTGCATTCGCACTTGTATCTTTTACAACGTGGTTATTTACACAGGATCTGTTCCTTGCACTTATCCTCGGGTCAATTGCAATAGCAACTGCTCCTGGGGTTACACTTCTTGTTATACGGGAATATGAAGCTCGAGGTCCTCTGACGGATATTTTGTTGGCAGTAGTAGCTCTCAATAATGTTCTTTGCCTGGTAGTATTCAGGGTTTTTCTCGGTATTTACTCGGTCACTGAATCCGAACCAGTCATAAATGCGGTTATAGGGCTGATAAAGGATTTTGGTGGATCGATTCTTATCGGTGCGGCTATAGCAGGTTTGATTACATATTGGGAGCAAAAAATCGATGATCTCTCTGAGTTATTGTTAGTTATTATCGGCGGAGTTCTTTTAGGTATCGGCTTGGCAAGGACATTTGGCGTATCGCCTCTTGCCGTTTGTTTGATTATCGGAGCGATCACAAATAATCTATCGATGATGCACCGCTTAGTGTATGCCGAGTTACGGCAGATCGAAATGCCATTTTATATTGCTTTCTTTGTCCTTTCAGGAGCGAGTCTTCATCTCGGTTCACTTTCTCACTTAGGAGTGTTGGGGATAGTTTATCTGTTGGCAAGGCCAACGGGGAAATATCTTGGGACTGTTCTCGTAGCTAAGAAATCGGGTGCTGATGAAACGATAACTCGGAATATCGGGATGGCACTATTACCACAGGCAGGAGTTGCTATTGGTATGGTGCTGACAATTAGTGAGTCTTACCCTGAAATGGGGCAGATGATTGGCGTTGTTGTTTACTCCTCCGTGATTGTCTATGAAGGGGTTGGGCCATTCTTTACGCGCATGGCTCTTTCAAGAGCAGGGGAAGTGCGACTACAAGAATAATAGCGTCACTATACTATTGAGGAAATCCGAGCAAATTACTTGTTTGGAGAACTGATGTTCCTATGTATATTTGTGTATGAAACTCTTTGCTCACAAATGTTGGAACCTCTGCTTTTGCATTGTTATCTTCAATTTCTGCTTGAGTGGTCTCCGAATTGAGAGTGCGACTGCTCAAACGAAATCTTTTGATGTTCATACTGATACTATTGAGACAATTCAATTCTTAACATTTCGTATAACTGATAAATCAGCTGAACTATTAACAGCTAAAGAGGTTGTGGGGCATTATAAATCTGCTCGAATTGTTTTAGTGAGAGATGGTTTGCAGGTGAAAGCTCTTTCTGTTGATGGTAATACAATCTTTGAAAAGATAGTAGATAACCCTCTGCAGTTGTATCTTGAATATGAAGATCCTACTTCTCCCGGTCAGTTGAAAAGTAAGGTGGTCGAAAAAGACACTGCGTATGTGACTATTCGTATATCTGGGCAGTTAGATTACAGATATCTTGAGCTTCATCTTCTTCAGTCCTTAGTAGCAAAAGGTTCTGAATCCACAACGCAAACTATCTTATTGGGGAGATTTGATAAGGCTGTTGTTGAGCAAGTGTTACATGGGGTGGAGAAGTGAGGTTACATAATGTACTATATGCAGTCATCTTTCTTTTATATCTTTTTGCCAGAGGTGTAGCAGGTGCGGTATACCCACTACTTGAAAACGGCCCGATCACAGATCAGATCAATATCGTTTTGGTTGCAGAGGGGTATACTGCGACTCAGGAGAGCCAATTTATTGCAGATGCCAACAATATGCTTTCGTATATGTTAGCCCAACCTCCTCTCAATTACTACTTTTCATACTATAACGGGTATGCAATTTTTGTCTCATCAAATGAATCAGGTGCAGATCATCCTTCTGCTGGTATATACAAAGATACATATTTGAACAGTTCTTTTGACAGTTATGGTATTCAGCGGTTGATTACAATACCGCCGAATGATTTCGACTTTGATCCAAGCCACGGCCAGATGCGTCTCTACTCTTTGCTTGCTGATAATCTTCCTGAATATGACATCATTGTTATTGTGGTTAATGACAATATGTATGGTGGTTCAGGTGGTGCGTATGCAATAACTTCAGTCAATATATCATCACCTGAAATTATAGTCCATGAGGTTGGTCATTCATTTGGTTTATTAGCTGATGAATATGCCTATACAAAGTCAATTAGCAAACTGGGTGCTTATCCGAATGTTACCCAGCAGACTGATTTGGCACTAATCCCTTGGGAAATATGGGTTGATGGGGGAACTCCTGTCCCAACACCTGATCAGGCTCCGTATTTAAACACTATCGGTCTTTTTCAGGGAGCGAACTATGATCCGATATTATGGTATCGTCCGAAACATATTTGTAAAATGAAGGTATTGGGTGTATCGTTTTGTGAGGTTTGCTCTGAGGCGATAGTATTGGCCAACTACAGGCTGTTATCAACTATAACTGGCCATTTACCACAGACTCCCACATTTGTTATGAATGTTACAGAACAAGAAACGCTATATGTCAATCCTCACCAACTCCTTTCATCCAGCTATGCTATTGACTGGTTTGTCAATGGTGAACTGACTGGAGTCAACAGTGTCACTTATGTCGTTGACGGCCCTAGTATTGGTCTCGGAACTTTTGATATTTCAGTTGTTGTGAGTGACACGACGAGTTTTGTTCGTAACGACCCTTTCGGATTATTGCAAGATTCTGTTTTATGGACTGTCTTGGTTGTCAATCCTCCCTGTTGTGTTGGCGTGAGGGGGAATGTTGATGATGTTACGGGTCCAGGTGGTGATGTCGATGTGAGTGATGTGACTTTCTTGGTCAACTACCTTTTCCGGTCAGGGCCGATACCTCCATGCACGAGTGAAGCCAATATCGATGGTTTAATTGGACCCGGGGGAGAGATTGATGTGTCTGACTTGACTTACTTGATTGCTTATCTTTTTGAATCTGGTCCTCCGCCTGCACCTTGCCTGTAACTATTTTTAGTTTTAGGCTGTATTTTTCTTGTTTGTCTGTTCAGATTCAATCTTTAGTTGACGCTTGTGTGTAAACGGTCTATCATCAATAGATTACAACTGTAACC
>JAJRUL010000052.1 GCA_024277795.1 Candidatus Zixiibacteriota bacterium | reverse complement strand
TTCGAATTAAGATGAAAGAGGGGAAAGCCTCACGTTTGGACATAATTAGAGGCAAGCAAGGCAAATTTACAAAAGAAGAAGTTTTACAAATACTAGATAATGGAGATGATCGCTATAGCGAGATGGTGGTGCACAGTAAAGATGGAGGGATAATTAGGATTGTAGAGAAGGAGATTATCAAGTTATAGTCAATGGAAGAACTCCAAAACTTAATTTGAACTAAAAATGTAATTCCGAGAGCGATGGGAGCCCCCCAAACTCGAGGCTTGTATGCAACGAGGCCTGAGTATGCTTTCGATTGAAAAATTTAGGAGAAAATTTCCTAGCATAGATGCGACAGACGATGAAATTCAGAGCATGATACAAAATATGTACAGTTTAGCAGAAACAATGGTAGATCAGTATCTTGTCAAACAGGGGTGGAAACAACAAAAGGAGGGAGATTAAAGCCATGAAAACAACCAAGAAACCTAACAATGCGATTATCTATTGCCGAGTTTCATCGAAGAAACAGACAGAAAACTACTCTCTGCAGAATCAGAGAGATGCGTGCATGAAGTATGCTATTGATCATGGCTTAATTGTAACCAGAGTTTTTGAAAACAAAAAAGGTGAGTCTGCTAAGACAATGAAGCGTGACGCTCTTGAGGAATTGCTTCAGTTTGTGGCTAAGAACTATCGTTCACTTCGTACTATCATTGTATTGAAAATTGATCGTTTAGCTCGTGATATGGGAGACCTACTGACTATCGACAAGTTCTGCATGAAGTATGGAGTGTCTATTCGTTCTGTGACTGAACCGACTGATGATAGCCCTAGCGGGAGATTCATCAGGAACATACATGGAGCTGCAGCAAACTACGATAATGACATTAGGATAGAACGTACAATTGCGGGGATGCAAAGTGCTGTCTCGTCTGGACGTTGGCCACTAAAACCACCAATGGGCTACAGAATGTCAAAGGACAGTCTCCACAAATCTATCTTGGTCCCGGATGATAAAGCTGATATTGTGCGTGATGCTTTCGATATGGCGGCTAAAGGTACATATAGCCAGCGTGAGATTTGTCGGAAACTTCGTGATAGAGGATTTAAGATTTACGAACAGCGGCTTGGAACGGTTCTTAGAAATCAGCTCTACAAAGGGTATATCATGATGAAATGGTTGGAGGAGCCAATCAAGGGTATTCATGAGCCTCTTGTCTCGGAAGAATTATTTGATCACGTACAGCTAATACTTTCTGGAAAGCGACGGTATCTTTCGTCTCACGTTCGAAATCGAGTAAAATTTCCCTTGAGAAGATTTATCGTGTGTGAGAAATGTAACAAAACAATCACAGCCAGTAAATCTACAGGAAGAGGTGGAAAGAGATACGCATACTATCATTGTGGTAAGCGTAAGTGTGGATTTGGATCAGTAAAACATGAACACATGCACCTTCAATTTGAGCAACTGCTAAAGAATGTTAGTCCACATGAGGAGTTTGTTGATCTCTTCTCATTGGCAGTTAATGATGTTTGGCAGAATCGTCATGACCTGAAGAAGAAAAAAGAGAAAAAAAACTGATTCGTAGGATCAATGAACTTGAAGAGCAAAGACGTAATGCTCGCTCACTCCTCCTTAAAGGCACGCTGAGGGATTATGAGTTTAGAGAAATGTCTGATGATCTAGACGCAGAGATCAATGCTCTACGGACAGATATGAATGAAATACGGATTGACCTGAATGATATCACAGGTTGTCTCAATGATTGCCTTCCACTTTTGAAATCACCTGATCAGTTTTGGCGCAAAGCGGACTTGAAAAGTCGACAGTGATTCCAAAGTCTCATATTTCCGAAGGGAGTAAAATATTCGGCGGCTCGTTTGGAACCGCCGAAACCTCTATACTTTTCAACGTGTTAGGGGACAAGAACGTTGAAAAATCAAATTTGGCGACCCCAACGGGAGTCGAACCCGTGTTAGCGCCGTGAAAGGGCGCCGTCCTAGGCCACTAGACGATGGGGTCGTTGCTAATACAGCGGCTGTGAATATACAGTAATTCGGGAACCTGTCAAGAAAATAACGGGTACACAAATATTTACGTCAATCGATCATTTTTATAGAATTTAAGTAGATGAAGCACAGATAGTAGTAACAATGAGGCCTAAATGAGCAAATAGCACTACTTGAAGTTGACGAAGCCAAGTCATGTTGACCATATTCCCCTATGATCGGTGATACCAAAAAACTACTATTGGCCGGCATCTTCACAATTGTACTAATTGTAACTATCAGCTTTGCATGGTATGTCAACTATGGGAAAAGTGAGGATCTGCTTCAGCGACAGCTTTCGAGGCGGTTAATATCATTAGCGGCTATCGCTTCCACAGAGATAACTCCTGATTTAGTCTCAGGTTTGCTCCTTGGTGATTTCGAGGATATCTCAGAAGTAATGAAGACACTCGAAGCGATACGCCATGCTGATTCCCTCAATGAAGTTTTTGTTCTCAGCGATCAACTTTACTATCTCGCTTCTACATCTCCTGAGCCGGATTCAGTCTATTTTTTAGCTGATCTCAATGCTCCATACCTCGACTCAATCATCTTCGGTCTGACCGATCAGGCTATTAGTTCAGCAACGTATCGTAGTGGTGACATTTATTTGAAATCCGCCTTTGCACCATTGGTTGATTCAGAAGGCCTTGTTGTTGCTCTTATCGGTGTGGAAGCAAGTGTGGACTATTTTGCTGATATGGAGTCGCTTAAGAATAATATGTTACTCGCTATTGGGATGACACTTATTGCCGGTGTTATCCTGCTTTTTCTTTTTCTTCTTTTGCAGAGTAGATTCAATAAAGTACAGCACCACCTTTTTCTCAATGAAACTCACTCATATCTCGGTCGTATGGTTGCTGTTGTATCTCATGAGATCAAGAATCCACTAATGATCATTCGTGCTTCAGCTGAACGTCTCGGTAAGAAAATGGGAGATAAAGATTCACAAGAAGTGGCCTTTATAACCGAAGAAGTTGACCGTCTAAACGAAATTGTTTCTGGCTACTTGACTTTTTCGTCATCAGTCACTTCAGGGACTACTTCGACCACACCGCAATTGACAACTAACACAGAGGTTTTCGATCTTGCCGAACTGGTGATGTCACTCAAACAGAATCTCAATGAAAAGTTCCCGAATGATAGTATATGTTGGGTCAGTGAGATGGTTGCACACCCAACTATCGTCAAGCTACATCGTCGCCCTCTACGTCAAGTGTTATTGAATCTTGTAATCAATGGTGTCGAAGCGTGTCGTGAAAGCGGAAGGGAGATACAAGTTGGAATTGAAGTTGATCTTCAGCCTGAATATGTTGTCATTACTGTCCTTGATCGTGGAAAAGGATTCACGAAGTCAGAGGCAAAACGCGCCTTTGAACCGTTCTATTCAACCAGAAAGAGCGGGTCTGGTCTAGGGCTGTATTTGAGTAAATCAATTGTTGCTCAGATGGGGGGAGAATTGAATGTTCATTCTTGTGAAGGAGAAGGTACTCAGATGGTGATTATATTGCCACGAGAGCCGATTGAATAGATATGGCAAATATATTAGTTGTTGATGACGAGCCTAAGATGACCTCTTTGGTATGTGGTTGTTTAGAGGACGAAGGACACAAAGTAACGACCACAATCAAACCGGAAGAGGCATTGCTTCTTATTGAAAAGCATTCATTTGATATTGTGATAACCGATCTTTCCATGCCGAAGATTTCAGGGATGGAAGTTCTTGAGAAAGCTCTCGAAAAAAATGGTACTCAGGTAATCATGATGACTGCTTATGGATCGGTTGAAACCGCGGTTGAGGCGATGAAAAAAGGTGCTGTAGATTATCTGTTGAAGCCATTCTCCCTTGAGGAGCTTGAACTGCTCGTTCAAAAACTGGTCTCACAACAAAAGGTTACAGCCCTGAACAAGCATTATCAACAGGAAGACAAAGGTCGTGCATCTGCCGCATTTATTGGTGATTCTCCCGCCGCACGGAAAGTAAAGCAATTGATTTCAAAAGTTGCCGGAACTGATGCGACAGTCCTCCTAACAGGACGATCAGGAACAGGGAAAGAAGTAGCGGCAAGAATTGTTCACGCTCTATCCCCTCGTGCTGATAAGCCTTTTATTGCGATCAACTGTGCCGCTCTTACAGAAACATTGCTTGAGTCAGAACTGTTCGGGCACGAAAAAGGAGCTTTCACAGGTGCAACTGCTCGCAAAATAGGTAGATTCGAACTGGCCGATCAAGGCTCACTCTTCCTTGATGAGATTGGAGAGCTTTCCCCCGGATTGCAGTCAAAACTGCTTCGTGTATTGGAAGAAGGGGAATTGATTCGAGTTGGAGGGGTAGATCAAGTACCGATCGATGTTCGGATCATCGCCGCTACAAACAAGATATTGAAAGAAGAGATCAAAACAGGTGCTTTCAGGGAGGATCTCTTTTTTCGATTGAGCGTTTTTCCGATAGAACTGCCAAACTTGAGCGACCGTCGCGAAGACATCATCTCACTTGCGGAGTTTTTCTTAGCACAAGGGAGCTACAAACACAGAACGATCAGTTCCGATGTGGGAAAGCTGTTGATGTCGTATGACTGGCCGGGAAATATCCGTGAACTTCGCAATGTAATGGAGCGTGCAATGATTCTTGCCGCAGGTGAAATGCTGACTTGCGAAGATTTTTCTCTCGAAGTGGACAGTCGTCCGATTGCTGTCGAGAGCAATCCATTCACTCCTGAAGAAGGCGGGCTTGAAGCAGCAGAGAAACAGATGATCCTCAAAGCACTTGATCGAGCTAATGGCAACAAGACTGAAGCAGCAAGTGCGTTGCAAATTTCACGACGACGATTATATAGTCGGATGAAGTATCACAACATCGACGTATAGTTTTCTCCGTTAGATGATATTCTGTTTTTGTATAGTTTGTGCAGATGGTTCGATCAAGTGAACTTCATATAACAACCGTGTCCTATCGCTGTTTGATATTTCGTTTTTTCACGTACTAGTAGTAAACATAAATATCAGGGCGGTATTCTATCCAAACTATAATATGTATTAATATAACATGGAGTAAATTGTTGACAGAAACAAAAAAAGAAAGCTATACTGCAGACTCAGTTTAGTAAAGTAGCACTATTGAATATACTAACAAAAGAATACGGAGGATGAACATGAAATGTTCTATACCATGTATAAAGACAGCATTTGCGGTTATGATAGTTTCTGTTGTGTTGTCTAGTTATACATCTGTCGTAGCTAGTGAGCCGTTTGCATCTAAAGTAAAACTTCCTGACAAGATAGAAAACCGTGAGCTCTGGGTTGAGCTTATCAAAAAATGGAATATACCGGCCAAGGATGATGTTGCTGTTCCGGCATACCCCGGTGCTGTTATTGTAGGGCTTACTGAAAGTGGACCGATGGAGGTCAACTATGATACACTTATGATGTTGCCATCTTTGACTATGGCAAGCGAAGATACGCCAGAACAGGTAGTGAGTTTTTATAAAGAAAAGCTCAAAGATTGGAAGCACAAAAACTCGTTTGACATGTTCGATATCTTTTGGATTGGCCCTGATGAATTCAACAATTTAGATATGGAACAGGGGATGACAATTCCAAACGTAGTTGTTTTTGAGGCAACTTCTGCACAAACCGACTTTATGCCGAAGGCCAAGACAACTATTACAATTGTCTATGATCCCAAGAAATAATTGTATAGAGAAGGACTAAGAGATTATTCTCGAAATTACTGAGGCAGTCATGAAGATGAAGACCAGTTTGTTTTGGTTAAATCTGAACGTAGAACATGGAAAGTGAAATGGCTGTATTTATTAATGGAGGTATTATGCGAAGGTTTTTTATAACCAGAACAATTCTTATCACAATGTTGGTGATTATATTCTCTGCTGTTAGTATTTTTGCTGATGCAAGTGATAAGTTGGGCTATCAAGGAAACAAAGCACGAATAACGGTAGGCAAAATAAAATCAAAAGCATCTAAGTGTTCATGGCAGATGGCACAATCAATTGGTGAAATGATTGCGACATCATTAGCGAACAATGATAAATTCATTGTTCTTGCAAGTCAGGAAGAAGTCGCTGAGCTTGCTGATGAAATAGACCTAGGTCGATCAGGATATGTTGAAGAAGGTCGCGGGCCGGAAAAAGGACTTATGGAAGGTGCTGATCTTTTGATTACTGGAGCAGTTACAGCTTTTGAACCAGATGCTGGTGGAGGTGGGGGCGGATTTGGTGCGTTGAAGAAAAAAGCCTTCGGCAAAGTAGGTTTAGATAAGAAGACGGCTGAAATACGTATCGATATCAAGTTGATTGATATAAGAACACGACGAGTTATAAAAGCTAAGACAATTAAGGCAAAGTCAAGCAAGTGGAAAACGAATATGAAAGGCGGGGGTTGGGTTCAAGATGTCGCTTTGACTGGCGGGTTGGGGATGTATTCTAATAAGCCGATGGAAGATGCTATTCGAACTGCATTGGCCAAAACACTTGAGATGGTTTCCAAAGAGGTCCCGGATGAGTATTACAGATATAAAGGACAGGGACAGTATTCGCAGCAGTATGGCTCCCAACAAAACCCTGCTAACAGTTCAGGATCAAACGAGCAAGCGGGAAGATCAGACACTCCTAAGCCTGCTCCTGCCCCTGTTGCTCATGATATGACGCTTTACACGAAGTATGATTTTGTGCCGGGTAACAAAGTCATCTTCTATGATGATATGAAAGATGAAGAAGAAGGTGAATTCCCATATCGCTGGAATCTTGACCGGGGTGTCTTTGAAGTAGTTCGATTGGGAAAAGAGTATTGGATTATGTGTACGGATATGGGAGCTGTCCGTCCGAAAATGGCTGATGCCCCATTGCCGAGTAAATATACAGTAGAGCTTGAAATCTATGAGAATGGCCCGGGTAAACGAGGCGCCTATTTCTATATTCACTGGGTCAATAGCAAAGGAAAGAGTCTCGGGTTTCTTTCTTTGGTGAACAGCAAGCTATCGACCGTGAGAATCTTGAATAAGGACATGGCCAATAAAAGACTCAAGGAAGAGCTTTCAAAAGGTGTTCATACTCTAAGAATCATGGCAACTAAACGTTCGATAAAGTGTTATATCGATAACATACGAGTGGCCAATATCCCCAAGGTTGAAGGATTTGCTCCAGTCGGATTTAAGATCGAAATAAACCCGCGTGATGAACCGGACAATCCGACTTTGTTCCGCGGTTTACGATTCGCTGAAGGGGGAAAGAGTATGCGTCAGCAACTTGAAGATGATGGTAAGATTGTTACTCATGGAATACTCTTCGACTCCGGTTCAGACAAAATCAAAGGCGAATCATTCAAAACCCTGAAGGAAATCGGGCGACTCTTGGAAGACGATCCCGATTTGCGTCTGTCAATTGAGGGACACACTGATAGCGATGGTTCGGATGAACGCAATCAAACACTTTCACAGAAGAGAGCCGACGCAGTTCGTAATTATTTAATCTCTACATATTCGATTTCATCAGATCGTTTGGAATCAAAAGGATGGGGAGAATCCAAACCGATAGATACAAATGATACTCCCGAAGGTAAAGCAAACAACAGACGCGTTGAGTTGATACAGTTATAGTTAAATATAGCTGTTCTATTTGTTGATGAGTCGGAACTTTTTGCGGGTTCCGACTCTTTTTTGTTTTTTTTGTAGGAGAGAAAATGATTGTTATTTGACCCTCTTCGTTCGTGGATGTACCTACAGGTACAGTTTACAATCAGAAACAAATATGTTTACATACCCTATTATGTTGTGGTACAATTGAATAACAGAACAATCTGCCTATGGCATACAATTTGACACTATTATCTCCGAACATATATATGGAGATGAGATTATGAGACGAAAATTAACGATATATCTGCCTGTTGCTTTGATGCTCCTACTGCTTACATCCTCTTTGTCAGCTCAACATCAGGGGAACCAACTAATTTAACAGCTTCGTACAGAACTCGAACGTACGAGTGAGATAATCAACCGTGCCCGCGAAGTAGTCCAAACAACACAATCAGCTCAGGCAAAGCTTGCATTCGATCAAGCTGTCGGTTTACAGGAGCAAGCATGGACAGCCTTTCAGGCAGAGCAGTACCTGATAGCAAGAAACCTGACCAGAAATGCGCGCGAACGTGCTAAGATCGCAATTTCAGCAGGCTCATTATCACAACAGAATCAGGATATTCTCCTTCGTAAATTGGAACGTGCCCGGAATGTATTAGAACGACTGAGAGAGCAGTATGCAGGTCAGGTTGATCAGCAGATGGAGCATATGTACAACTCAATCAAGAGGAATCTTGAGCGAGCTTGGGAATTTTATCGAGGAGGGAATTATCGAGCCTCTCTTGGCTTGGTAAATCAGGTCGAAACAGCAGGACAAAGATTGATCAATGCACTTTCTGAACATTCACGATCAAAAGCCAATTACAAGAGGCGAGTTGATGCTGTGAGAAATCAGTTAGAAAACCTTCATGATCGACTCGATGATTGTGGCTCTGAAACTGCTGAAAAACTTGTACGTCAAGCTATAGAGCAGATGGAACGGGCGGTCGAACTGGCTCGTCGGAATAGCTATCAGGCCGCTTTGAAAGCTCTTCAGCAGGCGAAACAGATGGCAACTAGAGCATCAAGAGAGTGCGGAGGAACACAATCATTGCAGAAGCAACTCGAACGAATGATAAATCAAGGGGAGCGGTTGGCTGAGTCGGTGTCACCTTCAGATGAGACTGGTCGCAGATTCGTTCGCCAGGCACGTGACCAACTTCGTTCGGCTGAGGACTATTTGAAAGCAGGACGTACCGATGCCGCTACTGCATCTATGAAAGCGGCACAAATGGCGTTGAAGCAGTTAAAAAAACATCTTTCGGAGGATCGCTTCTAGGATACTCGTATGGCACAATTGCAAGCGTGGGTTCTCTCAATAGTATTATTCTGCCTGATATTTCTTGGAGATGCAAACTCGGTTTTAGCTGAAGTCAAAATGAAGGCAGGTGTTGGATATGAGTTTCTTTCACAGCAATTCTTTCTTGATTCTGCCATCAACAGCGGTGTCGATTCTCTTTTTACAGATTGGCAGTTAAAGTCAACATATCTCGATGATCTTAAAGGGCTGTTTTCTATTTCGGTTTCACCATTTGAATCAAACATTTTGAAAATGCAGAGCTCGTACGAACAGACTGCAGATTTTTTCCGATTACGAATGTTGTCAAATATCGATTATAAAGATTCAAAAAATAGACTGCAAATTGATGGAGAATTTGAATGGAGAGATATCCTGAGGGATTCTGTCGATTTTGGCCAAAAGTATATTTATGGATATGGGAGAAGTAAATACAGTCGTACACTCAGTAAATCATTAAGCGGAATGCTTCAGTTAAAAGGAGAGGCTGTCAGTTTTGCCGAACAGAGTGATTTCAGCTATAATTATCAGAGGTTTGGTGGGAAAATCGGATTGACCAAATCATGGGATAATTTTTCATATGCCGACCTCAGGTTTTTTATTGGAAACCGTCTTGTCCCTGACTCTTCTGATTTGAATTATTCCACATTTGGTGGCGAGATTTCCTATCTCGGATTTCTACCTTTTGGCGAACTTGATCTTTTTACTCGTGTCGAAAACAAGAATTATAATCGACCTGACGGCAGGGATGATCAAATCAGAGGGGAGCTGTCTGCTCGAAGCAGAGTTCGCCTAGGTGCAAAGTTTTTCACACGTCAGGAGCTTGAAATCGATGCTGTCTCTTACTCATCAGATGACATCCTCAACTCAGATTATATCAAGAGTGGATTAACTCTATTGGTTGGATTAGATCTAAGTGGTTTGAGTATGGCGATAGGCCCAGATTTGGGATTTCTTGATGAGAAGCAGTCAGATATTGAGGAGGGTGAGGACTACAAGGAGTTTGGTCTCAAATCGGAGTTCAATTATCTGAAATCGACTAATTTCTTCTTATCCTTCGAATCAACAACGGGACACAGAAGTTTGACTTTTGAAAATGAATTCCAGACGAATTATACATATGAGCGTGTTTCCTTACTCGGTGATGCTTCCCTGTTTTGGTCACTTTCCCTCAATGTGCTTTTTTCAGCAGAGTGGGAATGGCATCAGTTAAAAGAGAATAATAGCGAGTTGTATTTGCTCTCAAGCAATGTCGTCTTCAGTTTTTAAGAGCATAGTTTGTATTGTGTCATTAGGTGAAAAGAGAGAACTGCTGATTTGAGGGGAGACTTCAGCATATATTATTATGCTGATATTGTGCATAATTTCACATTCTTTTTTATGTGGCCCTATTAGCTGACCTATCTTCTCCTGTTTGTTGTGGTTTCCTGCAGGTATTTTTTTTAGTCCCTGACAGGAAATAAAAAAATGTTGATAGTGAATAATATCACAAGCTATAGATGCAGGATAGTGATTTCAGGTAAGCCCAACAGTATAAACTGCAAGCTGAAACGTCCAGCAAACAAATATGAGCCGCTCACCTGCTTTGTGATAACTTTCACAAAGTAAATAGTTCAACTTCGGTTTTTGTCTCGTTGAATGGAGCATGTCGCCTGATGCATTTGTGATAATATTCACATGGCATTGACGTAATAATGGGAGAAACTGATCTTGTTTGAATTTCGAATATAGCTGAGTGAGGATAGATTCATTCTTATGTTACATGGCTGGCTAAAAGGATTTATCAGCAGTTTCTAACCTTTTGGGTAACTGATATTGTGGTAGTTGAGAGCGTCATAATTAGACCTGCTTATTGTGTCGATAGCTCAAATTGATATTTTTTCTTAAAATATCTTGACAAATGGTGGTAATTTATTAGATTTGAGTTGTCTAGGGAGTAGTTGTGTAAAGAAATCGCTTCTGCTTTGTACTTGTAGCACTTTTGGTAACATATTGTTTTACAGTTTGTTACAATGTTT
>JAJRUL010000005.1 GCA_024277795.1 Candidatus Zixiibacteriota bacterium | reverse complement strand
CCCATATCACTCCTTCGCTTCATGAGCAATCGGTCAACTTTTTCATTGTGCTGAGTTCCAACGAGATAATCGATCGGATAGCCGAGTTGTGCGAACCATGTACCCAGTAGTTCCCAATTCCCAAAGTGGGCAGTAACAACTAAACCACCTTTCCCCTTTTCTAGTGCAGATTTGAAATACTCAGCACCATGTCCTTCAACTATCTCACCAACCCGCTCTAAATCTATCTTCCCGAAGCGTGTAAACTCTATGAGAGTGCGCCCAATATTCCGGAAGACTTCTCTTGTAATTGATTCTATCTGTTCATAAGAAAGTTGATCCCCCATAGCCTTCTCTATATTCTCTATCGCTATTTTTCTGCGTGATGCTATAAGGGTATAGAATAGACTGCCGAGAAAAGCACCAAACCTATCAGCCCCACGATGTGAAAGTGATCGAGCAATCTTCGTCCCTAAAAAGGTTGCGAAATACTCGATATTATGGCTCAGTGACGCCATGGCTCATCATCATCCAGCACTTCCGGGTTATCGGGGTCACCGTAGTCAAAATCGGTCGAGTGCAGTTGCTCGTCCTGTTCCCATTTTTTGTAATATTCCCGTCGACGACGATAGCTCATAAAACTACCGACAACCAACAGAATCGCCAGACCTAACCAAAACCACATAGTGTCCGTAAACAAAGTTACAATGTTATAATGCTTCTTCAGATACATGTTGAATTCATCTTCGAATCCTTTATAATCTGAACCAACCGATGCCATTAAGGCTTCATCAATAGAGGCATCACGTGCAATTTCGTCAAGAAAAATGTTCACTGCACGACGATCATAAGAGTTATAGAAGTACTTAACGGCAAGATATGACTCAGCATACGCAACACGCGCTCTATCATCATTAAAACGGTTTACAATCTCAATATCACTCAGCTTAACAAAACTTCCAAATACCGCCGCCTTACTCATCGCCAAATTATCCGACCAACTCCATTCAGTCGATATCAACATTGCTACCCCCTCGCTAAACCAGCGAGGAGCCTGATAAAAACCTGTCCGTTTAGCCAAAACGAGATGGGAATATTCATGAGCCAATAGCTCAGGCAGTGACTTCCCAAGATTATATCGGTCTGGTGATTTGATAGCAATAAGCTCTCTGGGCGGGTACGCTGCGGCAGCTCCCCAATCAGGAAATCGCCCTCGAATCAACGAACGAAAATAATCAAGGTCTTCGACAATATGAATCTTTGCTTTATAATCAAGTGAGTCCTGCAAAAGATCAATCAGTTGCTGACGCGCGATCTTCAAAGTTGTATCTGCAATAGGGATAAAAGCTGGGTTGTCAAAATCATACACAAAATGTTCCCGCACGACTGGCTCAGGGCGTTTCATCACCGGAACCGCATAGACGCTCCCAACAAACACGGGGGTAATCAATGCAAGACATACAAAAGGTATCAATCGCTTCCACATATATCCAAGATAGGCAATCGTCTTTCAAAAACAAGGATGAGTACCAGCCCGTGAATGAAATTGCCTATCGGGTTGACAGCAACCCTCTTTTTTCATACCCTCGAACAAGCAACATTAGCGTAGAAAGCTGGAGATATTATGAGTGTTTTTGAACATGCGATGCAAATGGAAATGGACGGACGCGATTTTTACCTTGCGGCCTCAGAAAAAACAGAAAACCCAATGTTGAAGAAAATCCTTCTCCAATTGGCTGATGATGAAAATAAACACTATGCTCTCTTCAAAGCATTGCGTGACGGTATGGACACATCTTACGATGAATCTTCTTCGACTAGTATTCTCAGCTCAGTAAAAAATATCTTTATCGAGATGAAAGAATCTGGAGAAGAGTTCACTTTTGACGATGATGCTCAGACAATATGGGCACAAGCTCGTGAGGTTGAAAAAAAAGCTGAAGCATTCTACCGCGAAAAATCCGAAGAAGTCGAAAAAGCAAATGAAAAGACAGCATTGCTTAGAGTAGCTGATGAAGAACACAAGCATTGGGTTACACTTGACAATGTTATTCAGTTTCTGGACAAACCGAAGACGTGGCTTGAAGATGCTGAGTGGAATGATATTGAAGAAATGTAACATCTCAAGGTAGACACAAACCAATACAAGTCCATCCGTTTCAAAAAATGGATGGATTTTTTATAGTTCAACAAGTTGTTTGAGTCTCCTGACTTCGGATGAAGTCAACTCGCGCCATTCACCCCGCTTGAGCTTACCAACAGTGAGGCCTGCAAACTCTACTCGCGTTAAATGCAGAACTGGATGACCAACTATCCTACATAATTGTTTCACTTCTCGTTTGCGTCCCTCTCTCAAAACAAGACGGAGCTGACTGGTTTCTTGATCACTACGAAGAATACTCACTTCACCACGACCGATTGCACCATCATTAAGCTTAAGACCGTTCTCTATTTTTTTAGCTGAGGATTGTTCGAATAACCCCTCTACTACAGCTTCATATACGCGATCAATCCGATACTTAGGGTGTGTCAAGCGATAGGCGATGTCACCATCGTTGGTAAGAAGCAATACACCTTTAGTATCAAAATCAAGCCGTCCGACCGGATAAACACGATGTGAGACTTTTGTTAAGAGATGTGCAACTGTTTTTCGCTTGAAAGGGTCATGTAGAGTTGTCATGACCTGACCGGGTTTGTTCAGTAGTATATACAGCTTCCGATCAACAAGGGTAATTACTGTCCCATCAACTTTGACAACATCCCCAGTTTCATCTACCATTACTCCCGGTTGACGTACTATTTCACCGTTGAGAGAAACACGTGACTCACTAATAAGTGTATCTGCACCTCGACGCGAAGTTACACCACACAGTGAGAGATATTTGTTTATACGAATCAAAAAAACGAGGCCTAAATAAATATCAGCTATCGGTCACAACTGCTTCAGGAGTTGCTTCAGTAATCAATTCTGCATTAGATTCATCAGCATCAACAGATTCAGCTTCTAACTCCTCAACAGGGTCAATCTGATCCAATGAAGGAGCCTCTTCATTTTTCTCAGACACATTATGCTCTAAGGCTTTATCTCCAGAAGAGTTTTCTGACTCTGTAGTATCTGTTTGTTCAACACTTTCCTCACGAGTAGACGGATCAAAGGTCCCGTCTGCTACGTTAAGCTTCCGTTGCATTTGTTGATCAAGAGCATCGGTGGCAAAAGTTAATTGTTGTTGGTTTTCAGGTTCTGATGCGCGGATTAACTCCTCAATCTCAGACATTTTCGGGAGATCATCGAGTCGTGCCAAACCGAAGAACTTCAAGAATTCATCAGTTGTACCGTATTGCAATGGTCGCCCGACAGAGTCAGCACGTCCTGTGATAGTAATCATTTTCTTCTCTAACAGATTGTGAAGTACACCATCAGATGCAACACCACGAACATGTTCAACTTGTGCTTTCGTTACAGGTTGCTTGTAGGCAACTACAGCAAGCGTTTCAAGAGCTGGTTTTGTCAAGCGCATCTTACGATGACGAGTAAACAAATCCTCAACATAACCAGTGAACTCTGGCAGGATATAGAATTGATATCCTCCTGCTAATTCACGAATACGAAATGACGAACCAGTTTCATTATATCGGCTGTTTAGTTCAGCAACAGCTTTCGCAACTTTACTCGGTGTTAGATCATCTCGCATATTGGCAATCTTGCGTCCGGCCAGAGGTTCCGGTGAGGCAAGAATTAACGCCTCAACAAATGACGGTATGATATTTTTTCCACTCATCTATATTTTCGCCTCATGCTTACGACCATCAATCGTAATTAAATCTACTTCATTCGTCGGGGCATCGTATCGATCTCCCCTATAAACCCTCAGTTCACCAAAAACCTTCGATTGTCGTATTGATACTCTTTTTGCCCGACACATTTCAAGCAGGGCGATAAACGTAACGACTGCAACAATCTTGCGAGGAACATCAGCAAAGAGCTCAACAAAAGTAGCCCATTCTTTATGCCGAAGGTACGCTATTATAGTCTCAATTCGCTCTTCAATCGAAGTCTCTTCTCCCACAACATTATGAAAAGCCTCGTCACGACGTGCACGTAAGACTTCCTGAAACGCACTCATCAGGTCATATAGTGATGTCCCTGGTTGCAGATCTATCTTTGTTTCAGGTAACTGAACAGGTGAAGGTGGTACATAGTTTTGTTCTTCAAGAAGCGCCCGCTCTTTGAGAATTTCACCCGCTTCCCGATACTTCTTGTACTCCATCAAGGCCATGATCAACTCTTCACGAGGATCAACCTCTTCCCCATCTACTTCTTCTCTCGGTAGAAGCAGGCGAGTTTTTATCCGAATCAAAGTTGCGGCCATAAGAATAAACTCTCCCGCAACCTCAAGATTCAGGTTGGTCATTATTTCTATATATTTAAGATACTGCTTCGTAATTTTCGCAATTGGGATAGCATAAACATCAACCTCCTCTTTTTTTATCAGATAGAGAAGGAGATCAAGGGGACCGGCAAAGACTGGTAAATCAACTTTGTATTCATCACTCACTACTGCTTGTTCATTCATATTCAACGTCAGCTCCGATATTTCATTTTCATAGCACTACGAACAGAATCCATAACTTGCTCGGCACGAACACGTGATTTTGATGCACCGTTTCCGAGCATATCCCAGATAGCATCAGGATCTTTCAATAATTCAACTCGTTTTTCTCTAATCGGTGCCAGTGCATTGTTCAGATTTGCAGTAAGCCGTTTCTTGCAGTCAGCACATCCTAAAGCCCCTGACTTGCATTCCGAATTGATTTCATCAGTTTCATTCGGTGAATATACTTGATGCAGGAGATATACGGGGCATTGCTCAGGTCGCCCGGGATCACCACGCCTGAGTTTCTGATCGTCGGTAAAAAATGTACGGATTCGTTTTTCAGTCTCTTGATCTGTAAACTCAAAAGGGATATGATTATCAAGTGACTTTGACATTTTTCGTCGATCAGATCCTGGAATCAAGGGGATCTTTGTGAACAACCCTTCAGGTTCAACTAATGTTTGACCATAGAGCGCATTGAAACGTTTGGCCAAATCGTTAGCCATCCATATATGCTTTTCTTGATCTTTACCTACTGGGACTTTATCTGCATTGTACAAGCAGATATCAGCCGCTTGCAAAACAGGATAGCCTAAAAATCCATACGAATCGAGAGTATCCTTCTTCTCGACATACGTAGGAAGTCGAGTCAGAGTAGGAACAGTAATCATCATTGAAAAGATCAAGTGCAACTCGGCATGTTCTTTGACATCAGATTGAACAAAAATAGCGCATTTCTCCGGATCGAGACCAGCTGAGACAAAATCAACTGCTATTTGAAAAACTCGATTCTTCAAATCTGAGGGGTCTTTGTAATTTGCAGTTAAGGCATGCCAATCGACGATACAGGTGAACATTTCATATTCATCCTGAAGCTGGATCCAATTCCGTAATGCTCCCTCAAGGTTTCCGATATGCAAAGACCCGGTCGGTTGCATTCCCGATAGAATAACCTGTTGTTGATTTATCGTCTTTTTGCTTTTTTGGTCAGTCATAGGCGTTTGTATCCAATAGTTGTTGGGGCGATAGTACCGTGAAAACCCACTAAAATCAAATAAAACTTGGGAAAAGACGTCTGATTTTCTGAATTGTCTGCAGGAAACAGCTATTTACGTTCTTCAGCAGGCATCAAATCAGGGTCACTATATTTAATGCGGTCGATATAGCCGAGTCCTCTCGGCCCATAATATGCCTCTTTCATACGATACAATTTATCTTTCAATGCTTGGTCGACAGTAATAAAAGTAAAGCCGGACTCCTTAAGGGCAGTAATCAAATCATCGAGGTACAAAGCATTGAGTTCATTTGCACGAAGCTGAAGTATATGGCGACATCGACGGCCAATCACTTCCTTGGCTGTTCGCTCTGTTGCTTCAACTTCGTCAAGTACATAGTTCACATACTCATTTAAGAGACGAATAACTTGCACAGAATCTCTGCGCCCACGCCACTTTTGAACTGTCAGGTTATAGAGATAGTCCTCTACGACTACAGTTGCAGGTACTTCAATCATAGAATTATCAGCAATAAAGCTCTTGGCAAGTTTCCGAATTTTTGGCTCTGTTCCACAATGTAAATATGGATATCGAAAATATCTCCTTTTCTGCCCAAATCCTGAGAGCATCGTTTCAAGAGCTTTCTTACCAGCAATCACATCCTGAAAAAAGTTCTCCAACCCAACATCATTGAGATCAGAACGTGAGAATGTCATACTTCCCAATCGATTGCCTTCGTTCAACCAACGTCCCAACAGATCATACGATTGCCCGATATTCTCACCAACAACAAAACCGATAGCCTTAACCTTGTGCTTCTTTAGTGCATCAAGAATGGCCCCCATTATAGAATCAGGATGCTCTTCAAAAAATGAATCGGTGTATGGTAATTCATCAAAACTCAGGCAGATTTCTCTCTTTACCTTCTTTTTTTTCCCTTTTGCTATTATCTGGGAAGGAAGAATAAAGGCGGGAATAAGTAGTATCAACAGTAGATATTGGAAGATTTGCCTGATATATTTTGTTCGATTATACACGATTCACCTTTTTTTCGCCATACCCGTATATTTCGGTTAGTGGACTGATCAACAACTACTTATACGACTTACTAAGAGAAACGTTACGAAAGAGTTGAAATCAACCAAAAATCTGATGATAATCGAATGTGATATATATTTTTAAACGAACTAATTGCTCAACTCGTTATATAACTTACTAATACAAGAAAAGTTTGAGAAGGAATTAACTTTTTCATCTTACAATTAGGAAACTGGCTTAATATGTTGTATATTGCATATCTATGTTGGGGCCGGGAGTATAATGCTTGTTAGTAAGTTGCTCTCGTTGCTATAACGAAGAACCAGAAACGGATTTTGGCCTATGAACAAGAAGGTAATTATTGCCGCGAATAATATGATATTTACCTCAAAGATAATGACCGTATTGGATAATTATGATGCGGAAGGGATCAAAGCGATCCGTTCCGACGAGATTTTTGCCAAAGCTCTCGATCTTCTGCCAGATTTGATCATCATTGATCTGAATCTAAACGGTATTGAAGCTCCCTCATTGATAAACAAACTAAGATCGTATGGAGCAACAAAAGGGATTCCCATCATCTGCTATTCCCCACATGTCCTCAAAGACCAGATGAAAGCAGCACAGACAGCAGGAGCTACGGAAGTACTTCCAAACTCCAAGATGACATCCCGAATGGGACAAATTCTCGGCAAATATATCCATAATTAGAGTCATTATTTGAGCAAATCATGAGAAACCGGAAACCCCGGTTTCTTTTTTTTGCTCTCTATTGAACAGGCTCGAAAACCCAAACAGCATCGTTATGATTATGCTTCGGGTTCATCCGATGGAGTGTATAGTCAATCAATGAGGGTTGTTGGTGAAAAACCTCACGCAGTTTTCCAGTATGTGACTCTAACGAATCAAGATACCGTGTTAGATTATCCTTGCTATCTGGATAAATGAAATATTGATCAATTCTCTTCCCCTTGTAAAGCTCTGTATCTATTTTGTTCAGATCCGACCATCGATCAATCCATATTCGGACAGGTTGTTGCATTCCTGCGTAATCAAATGGAAATATCCTGCCAGTTTCGGGTGAGACAAGAGCAACAGTGATTCTCTCCCCCTTTGAATTAAGCCGTAAAAAAGGTTCAATCAGCGTCTTATGACCATAGTGTAAAGTGGCAGGAAGCAAGAGCAGAAGATTCAGCACTATTGCGAAGAGATAACTCACCTTTAATAGTCGAGGATGACGAAACAACCACCCGTTGTTCTCTTTCTGGTCATACAATACAAGTACAATGATAACGATTAACACAGGAATAATCGGGAGCATAAATCGCTCCTGCCTGTTACCCACAATCGTATGAACAAAAATAAATGACAGAGACGGAAAAACAAGTAATGCATGCTGTTTCCAAAACCGTTTCACACAGGCAAAACCGAGCAGGCCGATAGATAACGGCGGGATAAAAAAGACTATGAATGTTGCAAGATAGATCAAGAAAGATGAACTATACAAAGAAGATTCAGTCAAACCTTGACGAACATAATTATAGCTACTCCCGAACCAGACAGAAAGAACCACACGATCAACAACCCCTGAGACGATCAACATAAACAGAAAACCTGCAGAAAAATAAAGTGCAGACCGAATCGACCTCTCCTCCCACAATAAAACAATAGGAACAGCGGTAACTGCAAATAGAATCTGAAAACGGAACATCCATGCCAGACCAGATACTAAGCCACTCCATATCAGCAATGAAGTAACACGATCCTTCTTATAGCAGTAGAGAAGATAAACTGCTACAATCCAGATATGACCACCGATCATCTCTATTAAGTTTCTCACTGACAATAAAGGAAGAATGAAATGTGCACCAGCAATCAACCCCCCTATTAATGCCCAACGGGAAGATTGAGTAACAGATTCAATAATCTTATAGATCACCCAGACAGACAGAAGTGATACAAGGGCATGAATGGCACGGATCCCGTACATCATGGTAGATAGTGACTCGATGCCAAAGACTGTGTACAGCTTCATCATCAGATATAACAGGTACGTATATAATGGGAAGCGCGCAATTTCGGACGACGCAGTTTTCCCCCATATAAGATACCCATCTGCATTCCACGGAGTATAGATCAACCAGTTGTAAGCGACAGAAACAGTCTCAAAATGATCATCGGAGTAGAGATATCCTTGTGAGAAAACGACAGCAAGCCCTCTCAACAGTATTGCAACTGAGAGACAAAACAAAAGTGGGTGGTTTAGTATAAAACGTTTCAACAATCAATCCTAAGCAATGAGCTCTTTACCGAAACCTCTTGTCCATTCTGTAATATGTACTGCCCAATGTTATCAACGAAAATATTGAGCGGTGTCCTTCTTGAAATGCAAGAACAGGTATTGACTACCAGTAGTCAAGCTGATCGATTAAATGCAGATATGTGATAATTACTAAGCCAACCGTTCTCTTTGAGTTCTCTTTGAGTTCTCTTAGTGGTACACAGTCTGAACTAGACTACGATAATTTAGTTTCTGCCACAGAAATTATGTGTTCACAAAAAAACCCGCAGGCGGTAGAACCTGCGGGCTTCGTATTTATGCGGTCGGCCGGACTCGAACCGGCACGGATTGCTCCACTACCCCCTCAAGATAGCGTGTCTACCAGTTTCACCACGACCGCAAAAAATCTTCAGCGTCTAATTGCTGTCCGGCGGAGTGAGACGGATATTCAACGTCGAATCAGCACTAATGGAACTGCTGACATTAAGCGAATCATTCAACAACTGCTGTTGCTGTTGTTGCAAAGAACGCTCTCGTTCTGCTTGTGCCTGACGTGTCACCGCCGACTCGGTAGCAGTTGTACCACCACCAGCAACTGCCTGACGTGATCCCGCTGACATAATAGCTAGTGCAATGCAGTTAATCATAAACAGACCGGCCAGAACAGATGTTGCGGTTGAAAGGAAGGAAGCGGCACCGCGACCACCAAAAACCGCTCCGCCCATTCCTCCTCCGCCCCCGCCAAAGGCAGATCCACTAAGACCTTCACCTTTGCTTGATTGGAGTAGCACTACCAGAATCAAGGCGAGGCAGACGATAACATGAAAAATCACCCAAGCAATAAACAAGAATCAATCCTCCGTTCAAACGGCACTTATAATGCCGGCAAAATCATCAGCCTTAAGCGATGCTCCACCGACTAAGGCACCATCAATATCAGGTTGGCTCAGTAGATCTGAAGCGTTTCCCGGTTTAACTGATCCGCCATACAAAATGGGGACAAGCTCCGCAGTATCGCGATCAATACCTGCCATTTTCTCTCTTATAAATCTGTGAACCGCTTGTGCCATTTCTGGAGTAGCAGTTTTGCCAGTCCCTATGGCCCAGACCGGTTCATACGCAATTACCGACTTTTTCAACATGTCGGTAGAAAAATCAATGAGCGTACCTTCTATCTGCCGACCAATCACAGCTTCGGTTTCACCCGATTCACGTTGGTCTAGTGTTT
>JAJRUL010000051.1 GCA_024277795.1 Candidatus Zixiibacteriota bacterium | reverse complement strand
CTTTCATCAATCATTTCCCTCAATCAACTAAGATTTGAACCAATTCAATGCTGTCATTCTATTTGTCACGTCGTGAAAGTCCGTATATGTATAATACGAAATATTATTCTTCTGACAATGTTCTTCAAGGTCTTTTTTCGCCATCACAATATCTGATTCCGTCACAGCACAAGCATCGGAATATCCATCACCTACAAATAAGACCTCAACAGGAGCTTTTTGTTGGGCACGGTATTCCGCTATCCGCTCCCCTTTGCAGTTTCCACAATAATCACAATGCGTATTGTCGTATGGAAAGGTTATCTCAATATGCCCGTCTTGTATTGTTCCGCTATTTGACATTACACGCAAATCTGATATTCCATGTTTCTTAAAGAGATAATCAATATAGAGATCAAGGCCATCTGAAAGAATCATGAGTTCAATTTCATTCTCTCGACAAGCTCCAACAAAAGAAACAAATCCGCTTGAAATCTCTATTGTGTCTAAGAAATCATACAACTCTGCTTCAGTAAGCGGAGACATTTCTGCTTCCATAGTTAAACACTGACGACTACTGATCTCCCGTTTTTTCCATTTAGGTATAAGCTCAAGACTCTTACCTCCGGAGAAATGACGGAACATATTATATCCGACATCCTTACTACTAATCGTCCCATCAAAATCGGAGAACACTACACGCTTCATATTAGTATACCTTTTCCTGTCCCAAAAGTTTTCGTGCTCTGAGGATTTCAGGTTGATACTGAAGGACTACATCAGCATACGTTTGTGGGATACCATATTTTCGTTCAGAGGCCAATCTTAAAAGTCTGTAATGAATATATTCGCCGAACTGCTCAAGCTGTTCTCTGTCAGCACTATGTGAAATCTCAAACAGGTTATCGACTAAACGCATCGTTTGTTTTGAAGCTTGCTCATATTCTGCATCAGCAAACAATTGGCTTACCAAAATCGTTCTGTCAGAATAGAACTGTATGTCATGTTGATCTATAAATTCAAGCAGGTTGTCGATCAACTTTGTGATATCCTTTTCTGTATTGCCTATTTTGAGAATCTCATCCTGATGCTTCGTTGCATATTCCTGCAATAACAGCGATGCTTCCAACTGACGAATCAGCCTGTTCGATGGAACAGAAGCGACATACTCATCGGGAACAAGACCGTGACCAACATCATGCAGAGTTGAATCGAACTCATTGAGAAATAGGCTGTCGCCAAAGTAGTAACGAGAAATCGTCAGTTTTATACCATTTCCCCCGGGAAAACGAACAAATCCCTGTACTAATCCCTTCCCAAACGTTGTGTCACCTACTAGAATAGCACGGTCGTTTTGCTGTAACGCACCTGCAACAATCTCAGAAGCTGATGCAGACCCCTTGTTCACTAACAAGGCAATCGGTCTCCCGCCTGTCATATCTGGTGTGACTGCAAAGTGTACTTCATCATTCCACTTAGAACGACCGGAAGTCCCGACAATGAAGTCTCCTTCATCGAGAAAGAGATCAGCAGTTTGGTATGCCTCATGAAACAATCCACCGGGATTACCCCGCAGATCCAAAATAACACCACGTACTTGCTCCGGATTCTTGAGCAATAACGAATCAAGAGCACTCTTAACATCTCTTGAGGAACCCGGGGAAAAATTGAGCAAACGTATATACAAAAGGCTATCACGTGTTATCCCCGCATAAGGGACATGAACATACGGTATTCTTTTGCGTTCTATAGTTACTGAGAATGTATCAGCAGTAGCAGGGCGATAGATATCAACTCTTACTGATGTCCCCTCTTTCCCTCTCAATAGCGATGTCGCTTCATTGGAACTTATTTCCGAAAGTTGTATTGAATCCGCTGTAAGAATTATATCACCACTAAGCAGACCAACTAATGATGCTGGACCGTTTTCATTGACCGACATTATGAGTAAGCCATCATCATGACGTAACACCATAACACCTATGCCACCGTAGGCACCATCCTGCTCTTCCTTCATCTGCGTAAAGCCTGTTTCTTCAATAAATGTTGAATATGGATCAAGTTGTTGAAACATGCCCATACGAAATGATCGTACAAGTTGACTGACAGGAATGTCTTGATAATATGAATTGTGAACTCTGGAGACAGCCTTAACAATGACAATCGCCTGATTTATCCCCGGGTCAGACAATACATACACAGCCATTGCTCCAGGTAGGAGTACCAATACAATGGCTATAAACAGAGTGAGTTTGAACGCTCCACGATCAAACGAGGGAGTCGACATACACTTTGAGCTTTCGATCAATTATCTTTTGGGTATCCGCAAAAACCTTGTCAATCGGTTGAGTTGCATCGACTACTTTTATCCTGGCACGTTCTTTACGGGCAATCTCTAAAAAACCGTTTCGCACACGGGTAAAAAAGGCCTTTGACTGTGATTCCAGCCTGTCTGCCCTACCTGTTCGTCTTTGGAAAGCTCGGTTCGGATCAATATCAAAAAGTAATGTGAGATCGGGTACGGTAGATCCTACGACTATTCGATGTAATTGACGTACCATACGAACATCGAGTTTGCGTCCAAATCCCTGATAGGCAGTAGTCGAATCGAAAAAGCGATCACACAGTACAACCTTCTCCTTTTCCAACCAGGGGGTTATCTCACGGCGGGTCAATTCAGCACGTGCAGATTGATAAAGCAACAGCTCAGTCAAATCCCCAATTGCCAATCGTCGATCAAGCAGAATATCACGGATTCTCTCAGCTACAGTTGTTGAGCCTGGCTCTCGCAATAGCTTTATATCCAAGCCCTTCGAAGTCAGGTACTGATGAGCGAGCATGATCTGAGTTGTCTTGCCACAACCATCTATCCCTTCAAAAGTGATAAAGAGGCCGTGACCTTTCTTTTGTTTCATACCTCAATCCTTATCGATCAAAAAAAACCGGCGATCAATTGATCGCCGGTATATTAGTCAAACGTATTATACGAATAAACTATTTTTTCTTCCGAACGACTCTCTTAGTCGTCTTTTTTGCAGAAGAAGCTGTTTTTGTAGCTGGACGCTTAGTTGCAGGCTTGCGGGCCGCTACTTTCGACGGTTTACGGCTCTTTTTCTGTTTCCAGCCATACTGAGCGATAAACTCTTCGGTCATACGACGAGCTTCGTCATCTGTAAACTGCACAGGTGGTGATTTCTTGAAGTATGATGATGGAGAAATAAGCGCTCCACCAATCTTATTATCCAATGCGAGCTTACAACAGCGAACCGCATCAATTACAACTCCCGCAGAGTTTGGACTATCCCATACTTCCAGCTTCATCTCAAGATTCAACGGAACATTGCCAAAAGTCGTCCCTTCAAGGCGAATATGTGCCCATTTGCGATCATCAAGCCAAGAAACATAATCAGAAGGTCCGATATGTACATTACCATCACCTATATCGTAATCAAGCTGAGATGTGACTGCTGATGTCTTGGAAATCTTCTTAGATTCAAGCCGAGAACGTTCGAGCATATTGAGAAAATCTGTATTTCCACCAATATTGAGCTGACTCGTAC
This sequence comes from Candidatus Zixiibacteriota bacterium, assembly GCA_024277795.1. GTDB lineage: Bacteria > Zixibacteria > MSB-5A5 > GN15 > FEB-12 > JAJRUL01. Next base: position 7,288 of record JAJRUL010000051.1, on the reverse strand, counting down.
GCTCGAGCTTTACCCCACGCTCGAGGAAAAGACGAGTGAGAACACGGTGAGTAATAGTTGCACCGACCTGTGATTTGATATCATCCCCGATTACAGGCAAACCTTTTTCTTCAAAACGCTTCTGCCAATACTTTTCCTTGGCAATAAAAACTGGAATACAGTTGATAAACCCACAACCAGCTTCAAGAATCTGCTCAACATACCACTTAGTCGCCTCTTCTGATCCGACAGGCAGATAGTTGATCACCACATCTGTCTTAGTATCTTTCAGCAGTTTTACAATATCAACTGTATCGCCTGGTGCCTTTTCAATCACCTGCGACAAGTAATAACCGAGACCATCATGAGTCATACCACGCTGAACTTTCACACCGGTCTTAGGGACCTTTGAAAAAACAAAGGTGTTGTTTGGCTTTGTAAAGATAGCCTGAGAAAGATCTTTACCAACTTTATTTTTGTCAATATCGATCGCCGCTGAAAACTCTATGTCACTAATGTGATATCCGCCTAAGTTGACATGCATCAATCCAGGGACTTTCTCATCATCCTTTGCTTTCTTGTAGAACTCTACGCCTTGTACTAACGATGAGGCACAGTTGCCAACACCAATAATCGCTACGCGAATTTTACCCATAATCTGCATCCTTTCATAAATGAATCTGCTCTGTAATACGCGGGCAAATATATCCGGCGGGAAACACCATGTCAAACATTATCGCTACACTTGCGTCTTGATTATAGTATTAGTATACTACTTATGACTAAATGGTCATGTCACCCGCATTATCAACATCTTTGAAAGGATGAGCAATATGGAAAAACATCCACGAAGAGGACAACGGCTCCTTGACGAAAACCTTGTAGCAGAGCTTGTTACACGGCGTGTAATCAACGACACCTTCAGGCGACTCAGACCTGAGAAAAAAAGCCGTCTTTATCAAGAGGCTGTAAGGCTTTTCGGGGAATATGGGTATGATGGATTGGCGGTAGACCAATATTGTGAGGAAACAAATATAAGCAAAGGGTCTTTCTTTCAGTATTTCCCCTCCAAGAGCCACCTATTAGAATTTGCTATCTTGACTTTTGATGACTTCCTTGCTCAATGGGTTAAGGAAATCCGACTTTCAGAAACCGGCCCTCTGGCCAGACAACGCCTGTTGCATCTCTATCAGTCTTTATCATTAAATACCCGCCTCTTCCCTGATGAGGAAAAATTCTACCTGATGGTTACTCGAGGGCTGTATCATGCCGCGGTTATTCTGGAAGGAGTCGATATCGAAAGACATTTTCGGGAATACATTATTGAAATCATACAACGAGGGGAACGGGCAAGAGAGATTCGAGGAGATTTTGATGTCCGTCTCACGGGGCAATTAGTAGCTCTTGTTATTGAAGCACTCGTTACGAGTCAATATGTCGGACAACGTATCCCACGCAAACGGGCCGAAGAATATCTAATATCATTTCTTTTCGATGGTGTTAAAGCGTAGCCGACACATAGTTGGAGTTAACCCCAACTGAATCGATCTATTGCTATTATCTCATTTACCGCTTTGCGATCACGCTTACGATTCTCTTTTGCCAGAGTTTGCTCATCGAGCATATCGACATCACCATGATAGCCAACCGCAATCACACAGACGACATGATACTCAGTAGGAATAGATAACGCTTTCTTTATCCCATCAGCATCATAACCAGCCATCGGATGTGTCATCAACCCCAACTCCGTTGCACCAAGCATTAAAGACATTGCAACCATTCCGCAGTCAAACTGGTAGTATTGAATAGGGTCATCATCACGAATAGCATCATCTTCAGGTCTTGAAATAATTACTGCCAGTGCAGATGCACGACCTGCCCATTGATTCCCCCTCGGTAAAGCAGTCATACATTCTTCTCGAACTTTTTCATCTACTGCAAACAGTAGTTTCCACGGTTGCTTATTTGCCAGAGACGGAGTCCATTGAATTATTTCAAAAAGCTGGACAAGAATATCCTGTGTTATAGGTTGTGAAGAGAACGCATACATACTCTTACGTCGTAAAAAAATAGAATCAGACATTAGTACAACCCTTGTTTGTGTGAATCAAAACCCGTTACAACCGACTTTCACTTTGTAACCGTCAATTGCCAGCAAAGTTTCCTGACGGCCTCGAATCGTTTGCTCGTCCATACTAAAGTCCGGGCCACTATTTTCTATCATTACTGAAGAAGTACATGATGCGAAGCATCCTGATTTCCTCAAATCACCGCCTGATTTCAAATATTCGAAGGTGAAACCTGCCATATACGTATCACCTGCACCAGTCGAATCGAGCAGGTCTATTTCGTATGGAGGGATATCAATAAAGTTGTCGCCATCATAAATAACAGATCCAAGCTCAGCAAGAGTGACTATAACAATTTTCGGACCCCAACTATGAATGATCTCAGCCGCTTTGTACGGATCCTCCCTGCAATCGATCCCTGTTAAAATCTTCCCTTCGACTTCATTAGGCTTCACAATATCGAATTGGGAAAGAGCTGATTCGATTCCCTCAACCTTTTCATGATAAATACGCCCTTTTTCATCTGCACCGCGAATTAATCCTTGCGGGTCACAGAAAAAAAGCCCGTCATATATAGAGCGTATCTCTTTTATCGCATCAAAAGAGACCTCACCTAAAATCGGCCCGACCAATACAGCTTCTGCATTTTCAAACCAATTCTTATCGATCTTCTCTATATTATCAGCGCGACCGATCAAATCAAGTGTGCGGTTTCCAAAGTCATCGTAATAATCAAGCGCAAATCCGCCTGTTTCATTGGATGGTATAGTAATGCAACTGATCCCATATTTTTTAAGGTCAGCTTCAAACTGTTCTTTGAAATCATCCCCAACCGCTCCCACTAACTGTACTTCTTTACCTAGACGTGAGAGAGCGAGTGCCGCATTGGTTGAGCAACCGGAGAAAACTCTGCTTTCCGGTTTGACTTTTTTAGTTTTGATCAGATCATAAACGGGATTGCCAATTGCAGTTATCAAAGCTCTACCTTTCTTTAGTCGATGATAGTTTCAATTGTCGAAGAATGAACAGTCAGATATGGGTTGTCAAGCTCTCAGACTTCTTTGCGGTCGCCAAGTATCTTTTTTGTATAGAGCATCCGCTGAATTGCAGTAATAAATGAAGCTGTCCCGACAATAATGAGAGCGATTTCTAACCACCCACCCTTTGGCCAGCTTCCGCTCGGCAGAAAGTATTCGATAATCGACCCTGCAATTATAATAATAAACTTTTCAAGCCGTCCCATTATACCGACGGCACAATTTTCAATTTTCCCCATAGACTCAGCCGCCGCACGAGTATAGGAAGCAATAAGCATTCCAAAAAGCGCAAACAGCCCCCACCCAGGATGAACCCGTTCGGAGAGCGTGATACCGGCAAGAATAAAAAATTCACCATAACGATCTGCAACATGGTCCAAAATACCGCCAAAAACTGTCCCCATATTCCCCGCTCGTGCAGTCGAGCCATCTAGCATATCAGTAACAGATGCAGCGATCATCCAAAACACACCCCATAACCAATCCCCTCTCCAGAAATAGATTCCTGAGACAATCGCACAACCGAGCGAAATAAATGTAATCACGTTGGGGGTAAAACCTAGCCGTACACAGATTTTTCCAACCCAAAGAAATGACTTTTCATACCACTGGCGTTTCCGCTCATTTACCGTCGGGCTCTGTTTTTCTTGAACAACTTTCATAGGTGCCTGAATATACTGCAATCAATCCCCTCCAGTCAACGATGTTACTGCCTGTATTACCTATAATATGAAATTGACAAACCTATTGATTGACAAGATATTATCATATGTTTGTAGATTATGTCGAAATAGAGGTTATTGCAGGTAACGGCGGTCATGGCTGTATTGCGTTTCATACGGAAAAGTATATCCCAAAGGGAGGACCCGACGGGGGTGATGGTGGACGCGGGGGAGATATTGTTGGTGTAGCCGATCCGCAACTCACCACATTACTTGATTTTCGCTATCAAAAGCACTATAAGAGCGACAACGGACAACCTGGAATGGGAAGCCTGAAGACGGGAAAGTCAGGAAAGAAAGTTGTTCTGAGGTTTCCTGTCGGAACGTTGATCAAAGACCTTGAAACAGGCATTCTCTTGGCTGACCTTGATGAACCCGGGGATGAAGTGCTATTGGCACGAGGAGGAAAAGGTGGCTGGGGGAACGATCATTTCAAATCCCCGACTAACCAAACACCTCGCATTGCAAAACCCGGTCGCCCCGGTGAACATAGAAAAATCGGTTTAGAGTTAAAATTGCTGGCCGACGTTGGACTTGTCGGTCTGCCAAATGCAGGCAAGTCGACTATTCTGTCAGTTCTGTCAGCGGCTCGACCAAAGATTGCTGATTATCCGTTTACCACACTTGTGCCAAACTTGGGAATAATAAAACTACGAGCTTACAAATCGTGTGTAATGGCTGATATTCCCGGACTGATCTAAGGAGCATCTGAAGGAAAAGGGCTAGGGCATCAATTCCTTAGACATATTCAAAGAACGGGGGTTCTCGTTTATGTCATTGATATTAACGATATTGACCTTGAAAACACGCGTGCTCTACTGGAAAATGAATTGATAGAATTTGACTCCGAGTTGACCAAAAGACCTGCTATCGTTTGTATTACCAAAATTGATACAGTAAGTGAAAGCGACCTCGAAAGTGTTTCAAAAGACTTCCCAAACAATTATATATATATTTCTGCAGTAACTGGGGCTGGTATAAAACAATTCCTACAGGCAATTGAGCGTGAACTCGACAAACAAAGAACGTAGACAACGACTGATAAATACAATTGCGGTCCTTTCAGTGTCTGGAATAGGCCGTAGACGATTACAGAAACTGGTCAAAGCTCTTGGGTCAGTCGATGCGATAGAAACAGCAACAATTGCGAAGCTGTCCGCAATTCAAGGTATTTCTCGATCTATAGCCTCGGCATTACAGTCGCTTGATAAGAAGAAAGCGACAGAATATGCTGATCGAGTAGACAAACTTGGCTGGACATATCTTTTCCCCGATGATCCTGAATATCCAAAGCCATTATCGCAAATCGATTCAGCTCCGCCGATTCTGTTTCGGCTTGGACTACCTTACCAACCCAATGAACCGATGATTGCAATTGTCGGTACTCGCCATCCAACAGAAAATGGTCGGCTATTTGCATCCTCACTGGCTCGGGCACTAGCTGAGTCGGGTGTAACTGTAGTTTCAGGGATGGCTGAAGGAATTGATTCTTCCGCTCATACAGGAGCACTTGAGTCTGGTGGCAAAACGATTGCAGTCTGGGGATGTTCACTTGACCATATTTATCCCCCTTCTAACAAGGGATTAGCGGAAAAAATCAGGGAGAATGGGACTATTTACTCAGAATATCTCCCCGGTACTCGTCCTGATCGCGCTTTTTTCCCTGAACGTAACAGGATCATAGCAGGTTTGTCATGTGGTGTTGTCGTTGTAGAGGCAGGTGAAAGATCAGGTGCGCTGATTACTGTAGAACATGCAATTCAGCAAGGACGTGAGATATTTGCTGTCCCAGGACCTCCCGGAGCTAAAATGTCCATCGGAACTAATCGTCTCTTGAAAAAGGGAGCCGCCCTGATTACATCTGTTGATGATATCTTTACGGAACTTCCGACCCTAAAAGGGGATATACTAGTAAAGAAAATTGTGCGAATGCCGGATATGACAGAAACTGAACGTTGTATAGTAAGTACATTTACAAATGGTCCCTTACAAATCGATCAGATATCAAGGGCAACTTCAATATCAATGCCTGAATTAAGCCAACTACTACTCGCTTTGGAACTAAAAGGTGTAGTTACAGAGCTATCGGGAAAGCGATTCATCCTCTCTGAAAAGTTTACATGCTGACACAAACTACAACAATAGTCAATCGCCTCGGCCTACATGCCCGACCATCGGCTCTTTTGGTCACAACTGCGGCAAAATATGAATCAGAAGTATTTTTCACCAAAGATGATTTGCGTGTAAACGGCAAATCAATCATTGGGGTGATGATGCTGGCGGCGGAAAAAGGGTCAAGTCTGACAGTTGAAGTAAACGGACCGGATGAAGAGGATGCAATGCGAGCAATCGTCAAAGTCATTGAGTCAGGTTTTGGGGAAAACGACTGATATAAATCTTGCTTGAGTCGGAGCATTTGGATTATATTTTCTTGACGATTATGAAAGGAATGGTTACATGGTTACTGGTGGCAGGCGGAAAATTTTGCAGGGTGCCTCCATATCTACCGGTATTGTGCTGGGAACAGCGCGAGTTGTATTACCCGGTGAGGTACAGATTGCTGAAATACCTGTTCCAGCTTCGAGAATATCGCATGAAACCAATGCTCTGGATCAGGCGATTGAAAAAACAGTTGCCGAAATACGGGCAATGCGTGACTCTGCCACACGCAAGGTTGGTTCACCACTAGCTAAGATATTTGATGCACAACTCTTAGCGGCAAGTGATTACGAATTTCTCAAACAAGTCAAAGACGGTATCCGTGAACAACGCAGAAATGCGGCTTTTGTGTACAATGCTCTTGTTCTGCAAACAACTGCTCCGCTTAAAAATTCCACTGACTCATATATGCAACAGATGGCTTTGGATATTGAGTCAGTCTCAAACAGAGTACTCTCACACTTGAGTGGGAGATGGAAACGATTAACAAAACTCCCCCCCCAAACTATCCTAGTCAGCAGAACACTCTCCCCCGGAGACATTCTTACCTACCGTGAGCTTAAGGCTGTCGGGTTTGTGATTGCACAAGGAGGCGCAGACTCTCACATGGCGCTGATTTCACGGTCACTTCTCTTGCCAGTAGTTCTCGCTGAAAATGTGTACAGGATCATCAATAATGGTGACCGTCTGATCGTTGATGGTACAACTGGTAAGATCATTGTTCGCCCAACCGATGAAGACTGGGCGGAATATCAGAAAAAGAAACGTGGTCTCGGACCAACCTTAATCGCTCGGATCAGCAAACTCCCTACGTTCCCTCCCAAAACCGCCGATGGAAAAACAGTTGGGATCGGGGCAAACCTCACTCTTCCTGGCCCTGCGGATGATATACTTGCCAGACGTGAGATTGCCATAGGTCTCTACAGAACCGAATTTTTATACCTGTCACACGGCTCTTTCCCAAATGAGGAAGAACAATACCAATACTACAGCAAAATCGCTGAGAAATTTGAACCATCTGAGGTCGTTATTCGAACAT
>JAJRUL010000050.1 GCA_024277795.1 Candidatus Zixiibacteriota bacterium | reverse complement strand
GGTGATTGGAAAGGCGCTATGCGTCGTCTGCATTATCCTCAGTCTGTAATAGATCAAATCCGTATCAATCCTGATCCAAAAGACTTGGTTAAGGATGACATTCCAATCTATCTGGAACGTCGTGGATACAAGAGAGTTGGTGATATTGTTCTGACTGGTCAATTGGATTTCTCGATCAATGGTGCATACCGAGATTTGAAGACAACTTCGACTTTCAGTTATACCAGTGGATCCAAGGATGAAGATTATATGCTTCAGGGTTCGATGTATCGTTACATCATGCCAAACTTGATTTGGAAAGATACGATGCGAATCGAATTCATCTTCACTGATTGGGCCAAATATCGTGCTCGTTCAGATAAGAATTATCCACAATCTCGTGTAACTCATAAGGAATATAAACTCCTGTCTCTTGAGGATACTGAAAAGTGGATTCTTTCTAAGCTGAAAAAGATCAAGAAAGAATCAAAGCATACTTTCAATCAAGATCGGATGATACGTTGTACGGAGAAGGAGTTATGGAAACAACCTGACACCTTTAAGTATTACAGTAATCCTGAAAGTGCCAAGAAGAATGGTCGTTGCACCAAACGATTTGATAAATTGGCAGATGCTATTCAACACAAAAACGACAAAGCTAAAGGTGTGATCGTTACAGATCATGGTGAGGTAAAAGCCTGCTCATATTGCCCTGCTTTCTCGGTTTGTGATCAACGAAAAGAATACTTTAATGATGAAGGTATTCATCTGTAAGGAGAATAATATGCCAAATTTTTATGACTTGTCTGTGATTGAACAGACTCCACATCACAAGGCTATGAGTGATTTGGTTGATCTGCTCTGTCACCGTACAGGAAACGTCAATCGTGATTTCTTTCAAGCAGAGGTAGCTTATTTCCTCGGTTTGATTCCTTCGTCTATGCGATGCAAAATCAAGAGTCCTGAACGTGGTATTATACCAATCAATATCTATTCGATTGCATTGGCTACATCCGGTTTCGGTAAAGGCCATTCTGTCAGTATTATGGAAGAAGTCCTTGAAGGCTTTCGAAATGATTACATGAAAACCACTTTCGGAGATATCGCAGAAACCAACCTGTTTGATATGGCTGTGGATATCGCTGCTGCAAAAGGTGGGGATGAAACCAAAGAGAAAGAAGCACTTGATGTTGATTTCAAACGTCAGGGGCATGCTCCATTCATCTTTGACTCTGGTACTGGACCTGCTGTGAAGCAACTTCGGTATAAACTGCTCTTAGCAGGAAATGGGTCTATCAATTTCCAAATGGATGAGATTGGTTCAAACTTGATTGGAAACAATGAAGTCCTAAATATTCTCTTGGAGTTGTATGATCTTGGGAAGATCAAAGCAAAACTGGTAAAAAATACTCCAGACAATGAACGTGGAATGGATATTGTTGGTTCTACGCCTTCAAATATGTTAATGTTTGGTACGAGTTCAAAACTCTTTGATGGATCCAAGATTGAGGAGGAATTCTACTCTTTCTTGGCAACTGGGTATGCTCGACGTTGTTTCTTTGGGGTTGGTAGACCGCCAGCCATTCTAAGTGATGTCAAACCAGAGGATGTCTATGATGCTTTGGTTTCAAAGAATCAGTCTCAGACTCTCATGCGTTGGAAAGCTGCATTCTCCAAATTCTCTGATCGTAGATTCTATGACATTGACTTGACTGTTCCAAAGGAAGTCGGTGTTGAATTGGTGGCTTATCGTCTTCAATGTGAATCAACAGCAAATATGCTTCCTGAACATGAAGAGATTCGTAAAGCTGAACTGTCTCACAGATACTTTAAATCTTTGAAATTGGCAGGTGTGTATGCTTTCCTTGATGAAAGTAAAAACATCACCATGTCCCATATTCGTATGGCAATTAAAGTAGCTGAAGAGTCTGGAGTCTCATTTGAGAAACTTCTTAAAAGAGATCGCAACTTTGTACGACTTGCAAAATTCATTGCAGCTTCTTCAGATAATCTGACTCATGCTGATCTGGTTGAGGATCTTCCATATTATCCAACGAGCACTACTGCTCGGAAAGAGATGATGGACTTGGCTATGGCATGGGGTGTAAGTAATCACGTCGTAATCACAAAGAATGTTGTTCAACAGGTAGACTTCTTTTCTGGTTCAACTCTTCAAGAAACTGATTTAGATAAATTGATGTTCAGCTTTTCAGATCACTTTGCTTACGATTATGATTCAATGAGACAACCTCTTGATAAAATGCCCAAATTGCTTTCAGCATCGGGTATGCACTGGGTAAATCACTCCTTTGAAGGTAATCATCGTCATATGGATAATGTGATTCCCGGATTCAATTTGTTGGTTGTTGATGTGGATGGTCATGAACGTGATAACGATGGAGATGTTATTGCTCATGGTCCTACACTAGAAGCTGTTCATCAGCTTTTGGCTGATTATACTTTCATCACTTCTACGACAAAACGTCATAAAGAGAATGAACACAGGTTCCGTTTGATCATTCCAACGAACTATGTTTTGAATTTGGATCGCAAAGATTACAAGGAATTCATGAACTCATTCATGATGTGGCTTCCTTTCAAATCTGATTCGGGCGCAAACCAGATCGAAAAGAAATGGATGACTACGGAAAATTCCACAATTCATATTAACCGTGGTCCTCAACTACTTGATGTTCTTCCATTTATTCCAAAAACAAAGCAAAATAGCGAGTATGTAAAACAGATCGCTGATCTTGGAAATCTGGATAATCTGGAGCGTTGGTTCTTGAATAATATGGAGGTTGGTAGTAGGAATAACTCCCTACTCAACTACGCTATGATGCTTAAGGATGCAGGTGCCAATTACGATGAAATTGAATCCCGTGTCATTGAGTTGAACAAGAACTCTTCATCTCCATTGAAAAAGGATGAAGTGCAGTCAACCATTCTGAAATCAGTTGCTCAAAAGATGAGCAGCTAAACAAGATCATCTCTCCACTGAGAGAAAACTAAAAACGCATCTCAGCCTTTAATAAATAAATAAATAGAGTGGGTAGACGTACATAGGAGGGTGAAAGACCATCAGAGATGATTAAACCAAGGAGAAAACATGACAACTCAAGAAAATCCAAAAAGTATCCTCATCTGTGGTGAATCTGGTTCAGGTAAATCAGCATCACTAATGGGGATCAAAGACAGGACTGATGTCCTGTATCTCAATTGTGAGAATGGCAAACCTTTGCCTTTCAAAAACAAGTTTAAAAAGAAAATCATTACTGATCCGGAAGACATTATTGACTTCCTTGAACAGTTGATTGAACTCCAAGACGAAGGTTCAACACCTTATCGTTTCATTATTATCGACACTTTGTCGTTCTTGATGGATATGTATGAGACTGAGCATGTTCTTGGTGCTCGTGACACTCAAAAGATGTGGGGTCAGTATGGGCAATTCTTCCCAAGACTGATGGCGTTGACAGCAAAGCTGGATGCGTTCTTCATCTTCTTGGGGCATCTCGATTCGTTTCTCGATGAGAACGAAGGTATGATGAAATACAGTGTTCCTGTTAAGGGAGCGTTGGCGAAGAAGGGATTAGAAGCCCGATTCACTACAGTCATTTATGTGAAGAAGATGGGTATCAAAGACATCCTGAAGGGTGTTGGAGGTACGGCAAGTAATCTGCTGAACATCAGTGACCGAGAACAAACCAAAGGATTCAAACATGTCTTTTTGACAGACTCTGATAAAAATACCATCGGTGGTCGGATTCGAACTCCTCTTGGAATGTTCAAAGATGATGAACTTTACATCGACAACGATGTATTTCCAGTTCTCAAACGATTGTCTGAATACTACGCGGAAGACTGACTCTTCTGCTCTGGTGTCTTTGACAAAAAGAAACCTCATGAAAGAAGGAAAAACACATGAGCAATATTTTCTCGAAAGCAAAATCCGTCAAAGGTGAAGGCGTTGAAGACGACTTCCTCGGTGGCGGTGGTGCAGTTGATACTGACATCTATCCCGGCGTGATCAAATACGCCTACATTGGCAAAGCCTCCAAAAGCGATGCTCGCAATGTGACGATCTCGATCAAACTGGGCAACGGTAAAGAGGTCACTCGTTCGATCTGGATGACCAACCGCAATGGTGATGTCACCTACAAGGACAAGAAAACTGGGAAGCTGAAAAACCTTCCGGGATATAACCAAGTGAGTTCACTTGCTATGCTTCTGGCTTCGAAAGAAGTGGGTGATTTGGATGTCGAAGAAAAGACTCTGAATCTCTATGACTTTGAATCCAAAAAGGAAATCCCAACTGCTGTGGATTGCTTTGTTGAGCTTCATGAAGAAGAACTTCATGTGGCTATTCAGCGTCAAACGGTTGACAAAACCAAGCTGAATGAATCGACTGGTGATTATGATCCAACTGGTGAAACCCGTGACGTGAATGAATTCATCAAGTTCTTTCCTGCATCTGGTTTGGTCACTATTTCCGAGATCGAACAGTTTGTGAAGAGTCTTGGTGGCGACTTTGATGATGTCGTCAAAGTTGGTGATCTTGGTAAAGCCATCTCCAAAATGGATGGTGATGGTGCTTATGCTGCAAAGTGGCTGGAAGCTAACCGTGGCGAAATTTGGGATCGTTCCACTGGCAAGAAGTCTGAAGGTAAAGCCTTCAAAGATGGTTCGTCTGGTGGGGGCGAGAAGAAGAAGAAGTCGGCAAGTTTGTTTGACGATTGATCGACTCGTACTTACCTGATGGATGGAAGGTGGGAGGTGTGCATGAAGTACGCCTCCCAACCTACATAAATGTATCAAAGAAAACCCGTAAGGCTTTGAATTTGAACATATATAGGAACCTTCATTATCATCACCTCAACAAACAAAAACAAAACTTCCATGATGAGGTGAAACCCCTTTTGGGGAATATCCCACGGGCAGAAAAGATTTGGCTCCACTATACCATCTTTGCTCCCAGAAACGGACGTTTAGACACAATGAATGTTGGGTCAATCGTTGATAAATATTTCAGCGATACGTTGGTTGAAACCAAGAAAATAATGGATGACCACTTTGGTCACGTTGTATTGGTTTCTTTCTCTTTTGGTGGTGTCGTTCCAATGGACGGACACGCTATTGCCAAAATTCACATACTCGAACAAGAAGAAAGGGAAAATCCTATGCGAATTTTTCTCGATGAAAATGAGATCAAACAAGCTATTCAGACATATGTTGATGAACATGTGGATCTACCAGTTCAAGATCTCCTATTCAACATGACTGACGATGGTCTGTCTGTTGAAGTGGTGACAGGTGAGGGTTTACCTCCTATGCCTTCCACTAAACCTAAAGGAAGGGGTGGTCGTCCTAAAGGTTCCAAGAATAAACCAAAGGCAACAGAGCCGGAGGTGGATGATGATGATGCTGCTGAAAACAATACTGAAGATGGTAGCGATGGAACTGATACAGGATCAGATCAACAAGCAGAGAACGATACTCCATCAGGAGAGGAAGACTCTGACAAACCATCGAAAGGTTCAACAAAAAACCTTTTCGGGGAAGAGGACAACCAATCCTCGGAATCCGACGCGAAAGCGACGGATAAAGATAATTCCCCCAAAACCGATGAAACCTCTGTGAAGACTATAAAGAAGTCGAGCATCTTCGATGTTGGCTAATCTGGTCAGGAGATCCCTGCTGCTGCTACTCGTTGTGGCAGGGATCACCGCTTTCGTTTTTATAGCTCCAATCCTCATTATAGCAGCTTGGCTGTTTATATGGGGGGTTATAGCCTTCGTTATACTCGCTTTCGTAGCGTATGGTTTGATCGAGCTTTGGAAGGAGCGGTGATTTCTCCCACTCCCGCACCTTTCAGAAATAACTGGGTATGAGCAACCGAAAGGACTCATGGCGAAACATAGGGAATTGCCCCTTTGCCCGGTCCAAGAATACCTCTGAAGATTTAGTCATCTGAGGAGTATGGCCTATTAAATGGGTACTAAAAAGATCTGACGTGTTAGCACAATAGGCGATAATCGGTTGTGCAATAGTGGGTATATTATACCAGTATAGAAGTGACTCTTCTTGAAATCTACATGGGATAAAGGGAGAGGGTTAAGTGTATACCTCTCCCTTTAATTCCCTATTAACCATCTAAGAAATTGACCCAAGGATTTAGCCCCGGTGCTGAGAATAACATCTCATAACCTGTTGCATATCCTAGTCTATCACCAACAATCACTTGACCAATGTTATCATTTACCGGAGATCCGATATCTGGCAACAAACTGTTTACGGCCAATGCACGAACAGGGTTCTCACGGAGTTGCTGCATAGCAATCTTTGCAACCCTAATCTTGAATGCCATGAACCAAGTAAGACCATAACTCTCCAATCCGGAGCGTGTACGACCCGGCAATGTACTGAAGTTCACGAACTCTTCGTTCATTTTCGCAATTGCCTCTTCATGGGTCAGACTATTGATGTCACCAGACATCAAAAAGTCGTAATAGATCGACTTCGCAATAAAGTCACCATATTGGGTGGCTTTATTGGCGAACTTGTAGATCTCAGTGGACTTCGAAACCAACCCCAAATGAGCAATCTTTCCTAACTTATCCGGAAGTTTATTCGCAAGATCTTCCATGATATCACCAAACTTGCCTTTGGAGATATTAGCATCCAATTCAGTAATACCTTCCGACAAGTTTGAGTATCCACCTGCTTCAATGATTGGAGCAATGGTCATCTTAGAATTCAGATCATCAATCACTTGGATCTTGGATTTGATGATACGACGTTGATTAGCATTGTTTGCGGCAAGACGGAGTTTTGCTTCAAGATCAATACGTTCCTTGATGTTCTTCGTGTACTCTTCGATTTCAGCAGTCTTACTTCTATAACCATCAACAATCATTTTGTTGGGTACATTTCTTGAGGAAAGCTGAACAATATTCGATGCTGTGTTTGCAGTAGGGATAATCAACGAACGAATAACAATGATATCTTTGGCAGTAGATACAGCACCTTGTCCTATCTTCTCACCAGTAGACAAAATACTTAAAGCATCTTTACCAAAGATCATTGTCGATACATTCTTGACTGTCTTCTGAAGGTTCTTAGGAAGACGAGTCTTTCCAGACCAGAAGTCAGCAATTGAGAATTCACGATAACCAGTAGACAGATTGATCTGAGATTTCAGAATCATAGGTCCATCATTATCGAAGAAACTATCAGCATATCGTTTCGCGCTTTGAGGCCACAAAGAAAAGGCTTCCTTATAGATAGGATCCTTGGTTTTCTTCAGGTTCACAAACAGATCATCAGTTCCGGGTTCCCGGTTACGGTAAATATTATCCAGTTCATCAATCAATGCACGATTGTATTCAGCAGCCAATGCTTCTTCTACATGACGACCAGCCCATGCACCTAATTGAATTGCAAGGTTCTGTTCTTGTTTCATATGCAAGGAATACACATCTGGATTGATCGCACGTTCAAAACCAGAAACAGTACCATCAGAATCGAATACTGGGATCATAGTCTCTTTGTCATCTTCTTGAACGTAATCAGGTTTATTGAGGATTTCGAGATACCTATCAACTTGTCCATCACCAGACACATAACCATTGCTCTCACCGGATACAGTCAGACCTGTGGTGATATCCACACCACGATAAGTAGACTGCACGTTTTGCATGATACCCTGAGAATACGCACCACCTTGTCGAGTTGTGGTAACGAAGTAGGATCTATCAAACACAGAGTCGATATCACCATTATAGGGTCCGAGTTTTTTGTATCCCAAGATCTCCAGTTTCTTCTCATTGTCATCTGTTTCAATGATGATCTTGGTATCCTTATCTCCGAAGTTTGGAATAAAGCCTTTGTACGAGTTTAGAAGAGCCTGTTCAGAGATACCAACTTTGGAATCCTCTGCTTCATTCAAACCTTGGATATAAGTGATCATCCCAAACACAGCTTTTGGATCTTCATTCCAAAGACTGATAACAGACTCACGAACCTGAGCATCCATTTGATCAAGTATATAAATTGAAACCAATTCATCAACTACTTCAACCATTGCTTTCTCGAAATTCCCATCCAGATTTTTGATAATGGCATAGGCATTTCTCATCAGAAGTTTACCAGCACCTTTTCCATTCATATAATCTGCAAGCTGTTGAGCCTTATCCTTTGCATCTTGTGCAATGTATGGCAGCAGATTTGCTTCCAGAGCTTTCTCAAGCTCTTGAATACGATCATTACGACGTGATCCTTCACCTAGCATCTGCATGGATGACTGTATATTTCTTGCATTCATGAAACGGGTGATATCACTTTGTCCCAGTACAACGTGCATAGCAGCCCATTCCTCGGCCACAGGAGGACGTTTGAACAAGTTCTGAAGGATGATAGGCAAATCTTCACGATAAGCCTGACGCATCCCTGAGATCTTGAAATTCACAACATCCTGCATTGCTACAAGTTTGGTATTCAAACTGTCAGTACCGATCAATTCAGTAACCATTTCACGAATAGGAACCAAAGAAAGAAACGGTACGTTCATATGAGTTGCACGTTTTGCAGCATCAGCAGTCAAACTCGTATTCGTGCTATCCAGCATGTTGGTTCCAAGAGTAATTGTATTCGAGAGAATTCTCACGAATTTACTACGGCTCTCACGTTGGATCTCTTGGTTTTTGCTGGCAACTTTGTTGGACAATTCTGACATCTTCCCGGATACATACTTATCTGCTTCTGCAAATGTACCAGTTATCTTACGAAGAGCAGAATACTCCTTCTGAGTATTGAGAGAAACAATACCAGCAGCCAATTCATTCATGATCTCTTGAACATTCTTGTTATCAAAATCGACATTGCCCATGATCTTGCTCATAAACATCTGACCAAATTTGCCCATCATTTCATTGAGTGATCCATTAACTTGTGCATCTCCTGATGGGTCAGAGATCTGATCCACAGCATCACGGAACTTTTTAGAAGTCTGAGACAAAGCCAACAATGTTGCAACTGCTTCCGGACCATCGAAAGAGTTGACCACAGCAGAATAGATCTGAGGTGCTTCAGGTCCATTACCAAACATATCAGGTGTGAGGTTATCCTCTATATGTTTGAAAATACGAGTCAAACCAATAACTGATTGTGGATCTAGTTTGATTTGAGAACGCATAACCATATAAATGGCTTGAAAAGTCATACGCTGTTCTTGGTTTGCAAGCATACCCACTTGACGGAAACCATCCATTACCTTGTCCACATCTTTGGAAAGGTCGATTACAGGACGGAAACTCTTCTTGAGATTATTTGCATCTCTGAAGTTGTCTTGGATATATTTAGTAATGGTATCAATCCAGAAATTGGTGAATGGATTTCCACCACCAGTATTATCATTGTTCCCACCATTACCGTTGTTGTCTCCACCACCGTTATCTCCAGAACCATCGTCACCTGAGATATCTTCCAGAGGAGTTTCATTAAGTACACGAGTATTGAACACCACATTATCAAACATGGTTGCGGGGATTCCACCCATCATTCTCCGCATAAGTTGCATAACTTTGCGTGCGATTACTACCAAGGTTTTTGTGTTGTTCTTCTTCAAGGTTTCTCTGACTTCTTGGTTTCCAAGAGCATATGCCATGAATTCATTGAGAGCAGCAGATTTAGAAGCAGGATTATTAACAGCCTGAAGGCGAACAATAGAGGCTTTTGCTTCACGAACCTTATCACCATCCTTGCTGTTATCTAATGCCAGAAACTCTTCCATAAGAGCTTCTAGGCGTGTCACAGCCTTATTAGGTGCTGTCCCGTCGTAATGGGCTTCAACCTTGTTATACGTCGCTGCATGAACCATTTCATGAAGAATACTATCTGTGTTTGTCGTAGCCAAGAAGATGATATTGTTTGCAATATCATAGTTGGATTTGGCACGAAGAACCTGACCATCATCAGGTACGTTATCCGCACGCCATTGGTTCATTTGATCGACTGTACCGATGATCACACGAGTATCTTTCAGGAAGGGTGCCAAGAAATTGGCAATCTTCTTTTGAACAGAAGTCATACGCATACCTTTGAGAACCGCATCAGCAGTTGTCTGTTGGATCTCAATAGTAACATCTGTCTCTAGTTTTGCTTCTTTCTTGTTTTCATTACGAGCAGATTTGTTGAGTTCTTTTTCGATCTCAATATTGATTTCAGTGAGAGTCATTTCTTGACCATCACGAGTATAACCAATCGAAGAACCACCCATCTGATCAACAGAGACACCAAGACGTTTGAATACAGCTTTACGAGCAGCATTATGACGATGACGTTCATTCAGTTCATTGGCCAGATCCTTGGCATTGTCCTGATTGATCTTGGTTTTGTTTGCATCCTTGATGGTTTGAAAGGCTTGCTTAACAATCTCTGGATCTGCTTTCGCAAGGAAACCATTGAAGTTATTTGTAATCATAGCGAACACGTCACGTTCCCATGTTTTGAGAACCTGTTCGTTGATCTGAGGACCATACTCTTTCAGTTTCAGAACTGGGACATCAATACCGTCATATACCTGAAGGACATCTTTGGGAGCATTGTC
Source organism: Candidatus Zixiibacteriota bacterium (assembly GCA_024277795.1). Lineage (GTDB taxonomy): Bacteria > Zixibacteria > MSB-5A5 > GN15 > FEB-12 > JAJRUL01. The sequence continues at coordinate 16,708 of JAJRUL010000050.1, read as the reverse complement.
TGCACCAAAGATAAGATTGATCATCATCGCATCACCAGTACCGATAACCAGATATGGGATACCAGAAACCCCTACAGAATCAGGCATCGGAAGATGTGATTTCTGATTGAGTTTACCCTTCATGTTCGAAGACAGAACCATATTTGAAGACTTGGTTTGGAAAACTCCGGCTGCCAATGTCTGATCCTCTGATACGAAAATAGGCATCAGGGTGGTCATCTCTTTGACGACAGAATTATAGTCACGACGTGACAGATCTGTGATGATAGGATTTCCAGTATTCTTGTTGATACGAACAGTCGAGTTCGGTTCAGCAGCACGTCTTGCTGCCAATTCTTCAAGTTTGGTACGGAAGATGATCTGAACATACTCAGACTGTACGTTGGTTGAAAATACCAACATATCATTCACTTCAGTAATTTTGTTCCCAATGATACTCCGAGTTGAATCGTTGAGAACCTTACCAATGGTGAAGGTCACATTCTTGATGAAATTCTCTTTACTATTAGTACTGAATTCAAACTCACCTGCTCTCAGATTTTTGGGAACATTTGAACCAAACAGAGTATAGATATCATCTCTTAGACCTGGATATGCGAAGTAAGTATCAATATCAGTATTCGTTGGAATGCCTTGAATTTGCTTATAAAACTCCATGAGCATATCATCTGCAATACCACGACCAACACCACTTACAGTGGATCCATAGTTGATCTTAGTCATCGGGTTCTTAGCAGTATTCCGTGTCATCTCAATCTGACCATTGACGATCTCGAAGTTACCAAACCTTGCAGCAAAACGACCTGCTGCCAATGTGGCTGCACGTTGATTAGATTTCATACGTTTCAAACCAGAGAACATATTCTTCTGAGAAACATTAGAAGTACGTTCATACATATCGAGATTTCGTTCACCATTGGGACCACGAACAGAGAAGAAGTCATTTACTGTTTTTCTAAGTTGACCAATGAACAGACCAATACGATTGAAGTTCTGATAATCTTGTTTGGTTAGAACACCTTGACCAAGGTTTACCATCATATTTGCAGCACCGTTTGTCAGTCCATCGAGTTCCACTGAAAGAGAAACATTCATAGTTTCTGACCCAGCCTCAAGACTATCCTGAAGCATGGCTACTGATTCAATTGCAGAGATGACCTGTGGTTCAACGACACCAATAAGATCAGCGAAGGTTTCACTGTCAATGACACCCGTCTCGTTAAACTCTCTAATCATTGCAACAGCTTCACCATACTTTGCAGTAAAGTCTTTCTGGATAGTCTTCAGAAGTTGTTCCTGATTAACCTTCTCAATCTTAGCAATCTCGGCTGCTTGAGCAATACCCAACCAGAAAGCATCAAGGTGCTCTTGATTATTCAGGTTCATAACTCCCCAAGTAGGAGTGACCAACATACGAATAAGTTTATTGGTTTGTGGGTTTGGGCCTTGCATACTATGACGCCCAGTCTTGGTTACACCAACTGGGTAATAGACAGGAGTTTCTCCATCTTTTAGTTGTCTAATCAATAGGATAGCCTCTTTGACGTTCTTCATGACAGACAGATTTTTACCTTCAACAGAACGCTTGTACGCTTTGTTTTTAATGAATTCGATTCCATCATTGAAACCAAGAATACGGAACAATGCAGTTTCACCTAGAGCCTCTATAAGAGCAGAACGCTGTTCAGCCTTATAGTGTGGGGTATCCTGTTCAGTGGCTACGGCTGCTCTTTCTGTAGGCGTCAAAGGAAGGTTTCCACGGGAATGGTTTACTGGAACCTTTGGGATCTTCTTTCCAATGGAATAAGTCTCAGAAGGAACATCGAAAAGTTCCTCACGAACCAGAAGATTAGTATCCTCACCTTGCACATTCTTGAGTTGGTCTTGGACATTTTCCAAACCCTTTACAATGATCGTAGCAGTTTCTACCTGACGACCATTTTCAAGAGTAAGAGGAAGACGAGCAATCTTGATCAAATTCAAACTATTGCTCTCATCAAGAGTAGAGATCATTTCAGCAGCAATACCTTCTGCAATACCAATCAGTTCGGAAAGAGGAGCATCTATATTCTCTCTCATTCCCCACATACGAAGGATATCTTTGGCAATAGCGTTCTTTGCTTGTGCAACCGATACACCATACAGAATGCCTTCTTTCTGTTCTTCAGTCATATCCGACATGGATACACCAAGTTCCTCAAGGGTATCATCTAATTGATTTGGATCACGAGCCTGAACAGAAGACAACCAATCAACAAATGCCAAACCTGCAAGTTCAATCATATCTTGATCATACTCACCTGTGGTTTTATCGACGATAATTGTATTTTTGTACTGACGAATTTTCTGTGCAAGACCAAGTTTAATAGCCTCAACCAAAGACATCTTCTTACCATCAAAGGTAGAAGATTCATTTTGAAGACGTTTGTTCATTGCACGGATCATTGGACGAATCAGCTTCTTTGCAAAAGCTATAGCGTTCTTATTCATTGTATCACTGTTTTGGACTTTTTCGAGATAGTCATCAAGATTTCTTGGTGCAGGATTCCTGTCATCTTCTTGATATGTAGTCGTCAGAGACTCATCCAAATTAGACTTACTATCATCAACCTCTTGAGTTTGTTCAAGTTCTTGATCTGGTTTTGATTGTTCAGCATCAATATTTTGATTTGTGATTTCAATGTTTTCTCCATCGAATACAATCACGATTGCTTCTTCATCTTTGGTTATGATGATTGCATCGTGATTGCCTGATTTGTAATCAGCTTCAATTCTGGAACGATTACTGAGCCAAGTATCTTGAGGATCAGAATCTTTTGTCACCTCTACAAGAAGAGGGTTTTTGGCTCGAACTCGTGTTTCAACAAGACGAGGTTTTTCTTTGCCAATGGCAAATTCACGAGCCTGACCTTTTCGGGTTGTCAGAAATATACCATCTTTGGAATCATTGAAAGCATCAAAGTTTTCGCCATTGGTTCCATGGTAAAGTTTGATAGGATTACCATTCTTATCAACAACTTTATCATTGGATTGATCAATATTTGCAGAAGGATCCTTTGTGGAAGTATCCACAAGAGGAGTATCATCCAGATTTTCTGGAGTATTAGTATCCTTACTTTTCTGCACTTCATTTACGTTTTGGTTAGAATCTTGGTTCTGCTCGTTACCTGTTTGTGCCTGCGGCAAAACAGCTTCCTCGATAACCGCTGGGTTCTGATTACCATCATTGTAATCAATCAATGATTCTTTTGGTTTCAGCAAAGCATCCTTACGAAGACGACGTTTGCCATCTTGTTTGTTTGCTTGAGCAATGTCAGCGGCTTCCTGTGCGTCGATCTCAGCATTAAGAGCATCACTTGTGGTATATCCATCCGGATCTTTCATAAGAGACACAGGAGAGAGTTTCTGGAGCTTTCCATAACGATCTGGGAACGCATCAATCAATTCGTTATAGATTTCGATTCCAGTTAACATGTCCTCTTCTACTTGTTTAGCGGTTGTCACAGAAGAAGGATTGCTACGGTTGTAGAATACCTTCGTACCTGTCCACTGATCAGCAGACACAATTCCTTTTCCGGGAACCAAACCAGCAAATGCAAGTTTAGGGCCAGTGCCTTCTCTGTTGTTCTGACTGAATGAATCATTTAAAGCAGATACTTTGTTGGTCAAGTGAGCGATAAGATTTTCAAAATCGCTCATAATCTCATCAGCAGTTACTCGACCACCTGCATTATCTCCCTCAGTGATGATGATTTCACCGTTAGGGGAAGCATTTGCTTTAAAAGCATCAGAAGCGAAGTCATTGAAAGAACGAAGTTTCTTACCATCAGTAGAAGTATAACCAGCAACTCGAACAGAACGAGAAGTATCCTGACTTGTTCTTACTTTGAATGGTTTACCAGACTTCTTGGTGAGAGCAGCAACACGACCCTGTTCAAGAGTACCTTCAGTATCCTTACGGTCAGTAACCAAAGAAGAGATCTTAGAAGCTGATTTCAGGAGCTTCAGTTCTTCAGGAGTCAGAGTATCATCAGATTCTTCAAGGATCTTCTTAACAGTCTGAGGATTCACATTTGCAGGATATGTACTTGCAATAGCAATAGTTTCTGAAACCACGTTAGGAGTGATAGTTTCTGGTACTGTAGAAGTATTCTGATCAAGGTTCTCAAATCGTTTATTGATAGCCTTAGCTTGAGGAGACTGTAGAATCTGTACAGCTTTTGTACGAAGATTCTTAGGTAAATCACCAAGCATAGCATTCAATTTTGAATACTGGTTCCCAGCAAAAGCAGCATCAGAGTCAGTGATCTTGACACGGTTAGAGGCAAGAGTTCCAGTAATCCGTGCAACACGGGTTACGAATGGTTCATTCTCAGTGGAACGAAAAGCATCTGATACCTTGGCTTGATCCTGTTCAGAAGTGATAGGATCGGTTTCAGTGGCTGCAACGAGTTCATCTGCAATATCTACGGCTGCCTGCTCTGATTTCTTGTCTCTATTTTTGATACGATCAACAATAGGACCAGCAAGAGCACGAGCGATACCAGTTGCACCACTAAGTTTATTCTGACCAATGATATCCTGACGAAGAGGATCGTTATATCGTTTCTGTTCTGAAACCAAATTGGAAGCAGCATCTACAGTTGAAGCAGCACCTTTTGCAACTTTCTTGGCTGTACCTTTAACAGTATCACCAGTTGTACGAAGAGCCTGATCAATAGGAGATCCACCATACAAATCCTGACGTACTGGATCATTGTATGTTGCTTTCGTGGTTGCTTTGACGATGCCATCAATTGCTGCATTTGTAGTACCAGCAGCAGTTGCAGGAATAGCAGAAATACCCGCTTGACTAAGACCACCAATCAGACCTTCAGCAGCTTGTCGTCCAACACCTTCAGTTATATCCTGATTCGGGTTTGCATTTTCTTGGATGGCTCTATTCTGAGAAAGACCACTGGCAATACCTTGTCCAGTTTCTTCAGCACCCTGAAGAATAATACTTCTCATACCGTGAGCAAGACCAACACCTTTGAAAGATCCAATAGGAGCAATCTCAAATTTAGAAGTGATTGCACCAAGTGCAGTTGCAGCAGGAAGATTTCGAAGAAATGCTTCATTTGCAGTAAGGTTAGCAATCTCAACACGGGCTTCTTCAAATTAGTATCCTTCAGTTCTCAAACCAGCATAAAGAGCAGAAGCAGACAGAATATCTTCATCCATTTGCATAACTGTATTGAGAGTATCTGCATATGTGCCAGAGGCTTCTATACCACCAATAGCCAAAGCAGTAGCAGAGGTTGATGCCATAGAAGCTGTACGAGCGGAGGTAGTCAGTAAACCTACACCCTTAGCAGCAGCAATGGATGCACCTCTTGCGATAGCAGCAGAAGGAGCCAAAGAACCAAGTGATTGGCTGATCAGTTCACGAACAGCTTCCTGATCTTGTACGACACGAGAACCAGAATTAAGAAAATCACGACCTGTCTTTCTAAAAGCAGCAGTCAATAGAGTTTCACCATTGTCGATATCTTCAGACATTTGTTTGATACTGTCTTCACTATCAAGCTGTGCTTGGATTGCTTGATAACGAGAGTTCTCATTTGCATAATCAGAACGCAAAGCACGAACAGCTTCAGCAGCTTTATTGGTTAGATCCACATTCATTGCAGCAGCCAAACCAGTATCTACATCTGCCAATGCTGCGATAGGTTTCACAGCCAAAGCACCAACAGTATTACCAGCGGTGGAATACAAAGTAGCAGCGATATCCAAAGCAGAATCTTTTGCTTTGGTTACGAGACTAGAAGATGATTGGTTTTGTTGGTTCAGTCGATCTGTACCACTTTGGATACGAAAACGATTTTGAGCAACATCAGATCCATACTTGTCTGTAAGTTCAGCATAACTCATCTCATTGAGATCTTTGCCAAGTCCTTCAGTTGCAAGTCGATTACCTTGTTCGGTAGCTACTGCAAGAGTGTCTTGGCTTGTTGAATCACGAAGAAATTTTTCAATGAAACTATAGTTCTGAGGTGAGTTGTGTTGAGTCATAGTATGCGATCCCTATCAATGTGGTTTTCACACTTAAGGTATTCACACGCCATGACTAAAAGTTCAACAGTTATTGACGACGTTTCTCGATTGCAACAACTTGAGCATCCAAAGCAGAAAGTTGAGCTTCAAGAGCTTGTCTCTGATTTGGTGAAGTAGTTTTAGCAATTTGACGTTGAAGATTTCGTGCTTGAGTTTTTATTGCATCAAGTTCGATAGCCATCAGTTTATTGTTGGATTTCCGTTCATTGTAGTTACGGATTGAAGTTTGATCCAACTGTTCAACAGCAGTTTTCACATCACTGAATTCAAATCTGTTACCAAGAGTATTCGCATTGAAACCAGCAATAGAGAATGGATCACGATTGAAAGAGTCACGCATAGCAACCGCTACAACAGCAGGTTCTACTTTCAAACGTCTTGCATAGTCATTGATCATATTTTTCAATTGGTTCTGATCTGTAGCATCACCACCTTTACCGAAGAGATCAGCGATGAAACCACCAAAGGCACCAGCCTGTTGACCATCTGATTCAAGACCAAGTTCCTGTGAGAGTTTACCAGCAGGATCTTCTGCATAGTTCCCAATATCTCCAATTGCACGATTCTGATCTGTAGAATTCAGAGAGTTCTCAGCAGCAGCATTTGCAAGTGCAACATTTGCATCAAGACCCGGAGTACCTGTAGTTGTAGGAGCCAAACGAGTTGGATTGGTTTCTGCAAGAGCAGAGACTTGTTGAATTCTCTTTTCATTTTCAGAAGCAGTAAATCGAGTATCACCAACAATTGCAGCGTTAAGCTGTTCTTGTGTAAGGATATTTGGATCTTGAAGTACTTCTTGATTTGCAGCAGCAATTTGTTCAGCAACAGATTGTTGTTCGAGAGATGTAACTTCAGCACCCCTTTGAGAAGCAGCAGCATCAACAGGAGCCATCTTCTGATCAATTTCAGCAGCAGAGAACAAACCAGAATTAATAAGAGACTGACGATAAGCATCTGTAGGTGATTGTCGTTGTCTGGTTTGATTAACAGATTGGATACCAATACCACCAGTATTACCGTTTACAGGACCACCACCGTCTGCATTACCAAAGACATGTGCTCCACGACGTACAAAGGAACTGTCTCCCCATGCAGGAGTGGAGATATCCGGATTGTAGTAGTTGGTAGCACCTTTTGTTTCATCTGTGTACTGACCAGACAGAATAGCATCAGCAGCAGCTAATGCTTCATCATTAGGTTGGAAATCCATGTTCTGACCTTGCTCACCATTTGCATAGCCAGTGACTCCATTCCACGCAGAGAATTGACCGGGTTTCATAATAACCCCTTCAATACCTTTACCATATTTCCCAGAAGCATCTCTATTTCGGATTACAGAACCGACATCAACCATACCTTGATAGCCTTGGTTTCCTGCTTCTGCTTGAAGTGTACGAGCCAAAAGCATCCGAGTATCAGTACTTGTGGTTTCACTGATTGGTCCAAAAGTCTCTCCATTTGCACGAGCAAAGGCACTTGCAGCACTGGCATTACCAGCGTTTGCACGAGAGAAATCACGACGTGCAGTAGCATCTGCATAATTTGCAGCAGTACGACCTTCTGAAGATTGAGCAATACCAAGAAGACCATCCCGACTACCAATTTGAGAACGAGTATTTGCCCAATCAACACGATTACCTTGAGCATCATTCAAAATATTGATACCATTTTCTGACAAATTAAGACCTCTGACAGCATCAGAATTTACCAGTTTATTCAGTTCTTCCTGGTTAGTTGCAGAGGACAACAAACGTGTAAGTTCTTGATCTCCAGCAAGTTTTTGCCCCTCGCCATACTTAGCAATGACTCCTTGAGCAGATTCAAATGCACCTGTGAAAGATTGATTGGCACGAGCCAAAGAGCGAGAAGCACCAGAAAGATCTGGAGCATTCACTTGATTCCATACTAGACGACGATCATTCATAGTATTTCCTTACAGTTTGTTCTTATCAAGATATGATTGAGTATCAGCTTCACTCTGGCCAGAATAACTTGCACGAGCGCGAATACGATCTTCCAAAGCTGTATTATAGGTTTGGGTGTTATTCGCTAGATTGGTTCTAAACGCTTCACGTTGAAGACCAATTTGCTCTTTTGCAATTTTCTGTTGTTGGTAACTGTTCCATAGAGAACCAAGGCTTTGAAGACCACCGAAGATCATACCAATATTATTAGAATTGAATGATCCATCTGAGTTCTTGAAGAAACTTCCACCACTATTCTGACCACCTCCAATTTGAGGTACACCACCAGCAGAGACATCTATACCAGTAACTGAACCTCCAATGTTAGTGGTTCCAGTATTGGACAGACTTGTGTTTGCAAGTCCAGTTTGAGTTGAACTCAATTGAGATCCGTTTGTAGTAGCGGAGTTAAATGCGAGATCTTGATATGGCATGGCTTTTCCTTAGTTTCGTGGCAGGGTTCGTTGAACTTCAACAAAATCATAGACCATCGAATGTGTGATATCGACAATATCTGATCCTGTCATTGTGGTTCGACGGATAAACTCATCTGATGTTTCAGGGGTATATCCACCACCTGACCCACGACGGCCATTGCCATATAATGTATCTGTAAGGGATAGTGGATTGAAATTCAAATCGTTTCCACTAAGTCCATTCAACAAGTCATTGATGTACTTCATTTGTTGTTCATATTGTTCTGATTCTGCTTGCAGATCAGCATTCATCTCTCCAATTTCACCTTGAACAAAGCCAGCATATCCATTTGCAGCAGCATTACCAAGTCCAAGAATACCTTGAGCACTGAGAATATTTACCCCAGACAGTCCCATTGAGAGAACCAAACCAACAATAGAAGCAAAGATTGCACCCCATTTTTCTCCAAGCAAAGCTGATCCTACAATAGACAGAATTTGAGAGATGATTAATGATGCCAAATAATTGGCTACAACACCTGCTACAAGGGCAGCAGTACCGGATAGTCCTAGTGCTGCACCAATGGCCGCATTACCACCTAAAAGACCTCCAGCAGCGGTAAATCCAGCAGGAGCAATGATTACAATCAATGCAATGATGACAATGATCAAGATAATTTTAAACAACCCGGTTTGATACCATTTCTTTTTCGTAACCGTATAGGAATTGAAAAGGATATGAGTATCGGCTGTGGCGATCTGAGTGTAATCTACAATGCTCATAGCTTTCATAGTTGGGTAATGAAGAGGTACGATAAAACCAGAGATGTCAGTATCTGCCAAGGCAGTTGAGGAAGAGATGGTTACAGCTTTACCGCCATAAATGAAGTTCTGATGAACCAGACCATAAATAGTAAGAACACGATAGTTGTTCTCATCTACCTGCCAATACATCTTGATTGATGGGATGCTGTGATTGATGTTTTGGAAATAATCAAAATCTCTTTCTTGAACTCCAACCCTTTCACTCCAAGACATGACTGATCCATCTTCAAATTGAAGTTCATCTTTCTTGGCATTGCGTGGAACACCCACCAAAGGATTGAAAGTGTACTGACCAGCAACCTGAACTTCATCAATAAATACCCAATTCAGGCGCATGTCATATGAAGGCATCAATGGAGAGTTTGTCTTCAATTTGAGAGTAGTAATCGCTGGATACCCAATTGATGGGATCACTGGTTGAGGTAGAGGATTATCATACCTCTGTTCATCAGGAAGAGTATTCATTGATACAGACCAAGCATCAAAGTCAGCAATCGCTGCATCATAATCGTTGATTGCAGTTTGAAAAGCAGACATCGTAGTTGATGTTCCAGTTTGAAATTGTCTCATCTCAAGAAAGAAATTGTAGATGTATTTTCGAGCAGAGTTATCCTGCACATTCAAAGAACAACCATACATCATATAAGCATAGTCGATATCTCCAATATCTGGATTGGCTTCGATTTCATCAACCAAAGAAGTAAGAGATTTCGTGGTGGCTCTACGATATGCTTTACTGGTTTCTGTGAATAGTCCGTTTCCATATGGAGGATCATTCTGACGCAAAGGATCAGGTTCAGTCAATGTGTTATCCACATTGGCATAGACATTATCCAAAATGGATACGTTATTTAGTCGAAGAGGAAGAAACGGAAAGAATTCCTGAAAGTTTGAAGCATCTTGTGCGGTAGCCAGAGCATCAAGATTTGCATTCCCAGTACCCACTTTATAGATAAAACGACGCTCAATACCATACATTGCACCATCAGTAATTTCTTGAGTATCGTATTTCTCATCCCAAGATACCAAAATATCTTCACCAGTGGTGACTTGTGTGGTGGTCCTGATAACACCAGCACCGATATCCAATACCTCTGTTACAACAGAATCAGAGTACCCTGTTACAACAGAATCCGTGCCTGTATGGGTGTACTTCTGATATTGAGAAGCCACTTCATAGAAACTAGCATCAATGATTTTAGTTCGATCATGTATAGTGACCGAAGTATCAAGATTTGCACCAATATCTGCATTCAATGCTGTATCGACTTCATCAGGCCTACCATCACTATAAGTTCTGGTTTCAACCATTTCTCTGATTAAAGTTAATGGTATAAAAGAAGGAGTAACAGACGCACTAATGAAGTTTGTAAATGAAGGCAAAACTAAAACAGAAACAACTGCTCCTTCAATCAAAGGATCAACAACATCCGGAACAGTGAGGAAATAGTTAGAAATGATATATCTAGCACTCACATCATATTCAGTATCCACAAAAGAAAAGAAGTCACCATTGGGAAACTGAACACTAAAGTTCTGCCCATTAACATCTCCAGTCCATGCTTCAATGATTCTTGTTGGATGGTTATCAAGGATCCACCGTTCAAGAAAAGGTTCCGGATCTCCATCCCTGACAGTAGCATTCTGTACGTTGATATTCAGAGTAGCAGGTGCAGGTGGTGAAACAGGTAGAGGTATCTCATTTGCTACGACCACTGGATCAACAGAGGTAGTATTTGAAACTGAGATATTAGGAATACCTGCTAGATTGTTTCTGACAGCATAATTGAAAAACAACCTTTGGCTAATTCCCGGACCAGAGAAATAGCTGCTTACAATATCGTCTGCCAATGAGGATGAATCAGCCATGACTGCACCGAATAGAGTACCCTTCAGAAAGTCTGGCCTATCAGCCTCATCACCAGCCATGTTGTAAAGTGTCGAAGACACATTAATAGTTGTTTTCCCAGAAAATAGACCCATCTGGTTTCCCCTTTAGAGGCTATTATTTGAACGAACACCCGCAAGAACACTGTTGATTTCGGTTTGAGTAAGTTCGTTTGGAACAGGCAAACCTTCATCAAGAGTTTTCTGTGTAATGTAACCATCAAGGTACATTTTAGCGGCTTTATGTTGTGCATCCTTTACGAAACTGTCGATCTGTTGAGTATAAAGATCCTTCTGTTTCCCAACGGAACCAACAACAGTTCCACCATCACTACGAACATTTAAAGTCTTAGCTCTTTCTGCTTCACCCTGTTCAACAGTAAGGATGACCTGTTTCTGAACCAAGGAGACTTGAGCAGGCAATTGGTTAGTCAGAGTATAATCTTTGATGTCTGCATCAGAAGTGAGATTGCGTTTCTGAAGAGAAACCACACCACTGACAGTAGTAAGACCATCACTACGAGTATCCATTGTATTTGCACGTTCAGACTCACTCTGTTCAGAGGTAAGAGTGGTTTGTTGTTGAACCAAAGAAACCTGAGCAGGGAGTTGAGTACCAAGGGTATAATCCTTGATATTAGCATCCGAAGTAAGGTTACGTTTTTGGATTGATACAACACCACCTACAGCAGTCAGACCATCTCGACGAGTATCGAGAGTACTTGAACGCTGAACCTCAGTCTGTTCATTGAGCAATTCAGTCTCAGCAGGCTGACGATAGTTCAGAATATGCTGTTGTTGTGCAAGTTCAACAGGTTGCATATTATCACGTTGGAATTCAGCCATATCTGCTTGTACCGGAAGAATACGATCACGTTGAATAGTCTGAAGATCCTGTTCCAGAGGTTGTAGAATACGGTTCTGAAACTCACTGATTGCAGCTTGTGCAGGAAGGATACGGCTTGTCTGCACATCATTCATGGCTACAGTAGAAGGCATGACAGCACTTCGCTCATAGTCTTTGATGGCAAGATCAGCAGGTTGAAGGAAATTGTGCTCATATTCTTTCATGGCAACACCAGTAGTGACATCATCATGCTTGGCTTCTTCAACAGCAATACTCATCTTGGTTAGAGCATACTGGGCAGCCGTAAGATTCAATTCAAAGTTCTTTTGTGCAGTTTCAAGTTTAGCACGTTCAAGATTTACTAGAGCTTCTGTAGCTTGGATCTCAGTGATACGAGCTTGCATCTGTGCAGTCACAGCAGCCCAACGAGCTTGATCCTTCTGAAGAGTAAAGGAAACAGCTTGTCCAAGCACCTGATTTGCAATGGCAGTGTATGCTTCTGCATATTGTGAACCAGTAAGACGATTACCTTTGAATTCACGTTCAAGGTGTTTGTCCATTGCTTGCATGAATACATCAAAAGTACCATTACCTGTTAGGGTGTGATCACCTTTGGTTACTTCATCAATCGTTGAACCAACGATATCCTTATATAGTTCCGAAGTAGTATCCGGAGTGAATACAAACTTAGGATCTGTAAAATCAGGAGAGGGTGGGATAGTCACCCCAGAGGTCAAGGTGGTGAACAGGCTGTTGGCCAAACCACTCGAATTGTCAATATTTGTGATAGTTTCAGACATCCTGTTCACCTTCTTAAAATGGAGTTATCGACGGTATAAACAATTTACACCGTTTGGTCGATAGCACCTCGTGCTTTCTGATCATTGGCCAAATTGTCAAGATCCTCTTGGGTCAAAGGAGGAAGTTCTTCAATAGAGAATTTCCGTACAGTGACGGTAGTGTATTCTTTGACACCAAACGACGAACCTTTGCGCTTCTTTTCTTTACGCATATTGAAAGTTCTGGATTTCAGTTCGTCGAGTAGAATCTTGGGGATATGATACCCATGTTCATTCTCTTCACCAAATGGAATCAGCTTTGCAACTTTACCAGTGTACTTGTTATACACCGAAAGCAGCATACCCGGAACAGCAGTATCTTGAGGATCAAGATTCGTTACACGACAACGAATCAAACGAAGTGCTTTGGAACGAACGATAGCACGTCGTAGAGGTTCCGATATACCTTCTTCACGTTCATTCATCGTGACAAGGGTTGCGAGTTCTGGAAGTTTGATTCCATTGGGGCGTCCGGGAGCAATTTTAACCTTATCATTATGACGACGAAGAGCGGCCATAAGTACGGGGTCTGGAGCGGAAAGATCAGAGTCTTCATCCTCATCAGAATCATTGTCTTCATCTGGATCAGAGGTGAGAATGGGAGCTTCTTTTTCTTTCGCTTCGATTGCTGAAAGAATACTATTCTTCAGTTTATCGACTCCGGTATTACCAGAGAAACTTGCACCAACATGAGTGGCGACAGTACGAAGGGTTTCTTTGTCTTCAGAAGCCTGAACGAGATTGACCAGTTCTTCTTGGGTTTTCGTTGAAAGATCCATTAGGTTTTCCTTTTTCATTACCATGGTGCAGTTCGCTTAACACACCCTAAAACCTATGGCAATTATTGAAATAGAAAGGGGCCACCCGAAGGCAGCCCCAATCACTTAGTTTAGGTAGACACAGACCTCTATTATTGAGGAATGACCGAATGTGCAACCGCCATACGTTCACCACGCAACTTGATGAAGCCGTAAAAGAACGAGATGGACGAGAAACCCAGCTTGCCATACGGATCAGTACGGTCAGCAGTCTTCTCACCCGGCTTCTTGACGATAATCCGGAACTTCTGTTTGCCCTTACCGCCCATGCCTTGCAGACCAATGGTCGCAAATGCTTGGTCGCCAACAACCAACAGAGGAGCCACGTCGTAGCGACCACCAGTTTCGTCATAACCACCGTTAGTACCAACGATATCACCAGCACCCTGCCAACGCATCATGGTAGGAACCACGATAATGCGAAGATGAGCTTTGGGGATAGCACCGATCTCACCATTCATAATGGTTGCAGCATCTGCATACTGCTCGACAGGTACGAAGTCAGCCCAATCACTGATCATGATCTGAAGTTCCGAACCAATATAGGCAATACGAGATGCCGAGATGGTACGAGTATCTGTCATACGGGAACCCTTGATGATGGTAGTCTTCTTGGGCGTCCTGTTGTCATCGAGAGTGACAGACAGTTTCTTCAGTTCAGCAACAGTCAGTACGTCAGGAGTACCAGCATCACCATTGATGGTCACAACCGAAGTTGCAGCACCCGGATACACTTTGACATCAGCAGCAGACAAGAGGTCAGCTTGCAAGAGATCTTCGTTAATCCGGTTCGCACCTTCCAGCATTTCACGGCTTAAGTGACCGTAAAGTTCAGAGTCGGTATCGAACATCAGCGAATCAGCAGTCCATTCCGAGAAGAAACCATACTCAGAGATTTCCCCAGAGCGTTCCAGACGAGTGAAGCCAACACGGTTCACACGGCCACCAGTTTCAGTCAAGGTCGGCATTTTCGACATGATAGTACCGACATCACGAGAACCACCGTAGAGATTACCACCGTTTTCGAATGCAACACCACCAACGCCAGTAGCGAGAGCAGCATCTTTCTTGGTAGCATTCGCATACTGAGCAACCGTTGCCGAAAGAGTAATCTCAGCAAAACCAGTACCAGCAGAATCGTCTGCACCAGCAATAGCAGTTACACTCGAAGTGTTATCTGCCAGAGCAGTTGCATCGGTAGCTTTAGTTGCGTTCGGTACAGCAACAACCGTGTAAGGGAAATTAACCGTAAAGGTTCCGGAAGCAAGAACAGCACCAGCAGCATCAATACCCTGATCGTTGACGTTCAGATCATCCAGCATAGGCACATAGTAGAAGAGTTTCATCTCTTTACCGTAATGCTTTGGCATGGTTTTCACATCAGCCAGAGGCGAGAAGAACATCTCTTCAGCGACCTCAATCAGAGAGCGACGATCCCAGTAATGGGTGTTGAATTGAGGACCAACGGAAGACTGCGGGGAGTTTCCATCACCTGCTTTGGGGGCGTTATAAATCTGAGCCATGATGTATCCTTTCGAGATTTAAGCAACTCAGCTTGTTATTCAGGAGGAGCCATTTTTAGGAAATCCTCATCTGTCATTTTATCGAAATTCTGACTTGCATCCTGATGAACGCTTGCCTGTTTCGTCGGAGCTTTTGAAGAAAGATGGGGATTGGGCGAAGCCTTCTTCGGTGGCGTTGCCTTCCTTACTCCTGATGCCAGTGGTTGTCCTTGTTGGGTATTTTGCAATTGACCCATCTGAATAGACTGAGGCGTAGGAGTTTCCGATGACTTAAATACTCCAGCATTCTTCATCGCTTCACCAACTTGATCGAAGGCTTCAAGATAAGGAGTATGGGTAAGATATCCCATAGACTTCTGGTAGTTCAATTCATCATTAACTTGCTGATAAATCCCAGCTTGCTTTAAATCAAGAAGATTTCCCATTATACCGGGGTTTTCTCGAAGTTTAGCTTTAGACTGATCGTCCCAAGAACTATGAATATCGGAAACCAGAGCCTGACCTTCAGGAGTAGTTGTTAGATTATCAAGTGCATCTCGGAACGCATTATCTTCAGGGTTTCCAGCGTAGCTTTTTGTCTGATAACTTGTTTCTTCTGAAACATCAAGATCCATTGGATCTAAGTTGTTATCTTTCAACAACTTCGTAATAGCTGCTTTATCTCCTTTTGAGATATCAATTAGAAAACTCACCTTCTCTGGATCATTCAAACCATGATCAGAAAGCAAACGATTCATTGCTTTTATTGGTTTGATTTCCTGCATACGACGGGAGTAATTAACTCCTTGTTGCATCAATCGAATTGCATCTTCAGGTGTACGGACAGTAAAATCTTTACCATCTGCCTTAAATGAAGCTGTAATTTTCTTGAAGAAATCAAATGCAGAAGTTGCTTGATCAGCAGACATACCTTCTGGAAGTTTGAAATCTATAGCCTTTATAGGTTTTTCTTTTCCAGTGGGTTTATCTTCATCAGGAGCTTTCTTCCCTTTTTCTTCGGGATCTGATTCGGATTGTTCACCGTCTTTCGAATCGGTTGAACTTTCACCGAGTTTCTCAGTCCCATCGGATGCTTCTGCTGCTGCTTCTGCCATAGGGTCGATTCCTGTACCACCTTGGGCTTCAGGATCTTCCTCTTGGTTTTCAGCGGCATTGGGATCAGGATCACTCCAGGAATCATCAGAGTCATCACTGTCAGAAGATGACTGATTATCGTCCAGATTTGGATCATCTTCAGTTTCTTCTTTGTTCTCAGCTTGTTGTTGGTTTTCAACATGGAGTTCCTCGCTTGTGAGAGAAGTTTCGCCATCAGGGATATCACCGCCATAGTCGGATTCATCGAGTTTTAGGAAATCTTCATCAGTCATATTGGCGAAGTCGTCAGCAGTTTTTGGAGTATCAACCATGATTTCATCCTATCATTGGGTTTTGGTTTTATTGTGAGAAGGTGAGAATCATTTCCCAGCTTCTTCCTCTTCTGCAAGAATTGCTTC
>JAJRUL010000049.1 GCA_024277795.1 Candidatus Zixiibacteriota bacterium | reverse complement strand
GTGACCGCATTAAAAAAGAAGAAGGAAGTATCGTCGACTTTGGAACGAAGCAAAAGACGGAAAGGTGAGAAAGATCTTGCCAAAGTCAGGCGTAAGAAAATAGTAGAAGGCGATCATATGCTTACTCTTAAACAGGCCGCCCAAGAGATGGAAGCATTGATCTCTCGGCTGGAAAGAGAGAGGGAGGAGCGACTTCACGCCCAGGTTCCTACTGGTCCGTCTGCTTTCTCAACATTGAAAGGCCAGCTTATGGCACCGTGCAGGGGTAAGGTAATAGAGTCATTTGGTAATCATGTTGATCCGATTACTAAGCTCACTTCATTTTCACCTGGTATTTCAATAGGAACAAAATCAGGTACTAAAGTGATGGCAGTTGCGGCAGGTTCTGTTGCGTATGTTGGCAATTTGCGTGGGTATGGGAATTTTATTATTCTTAACCATGATGGTCGATTCTATACGACGTATTCTGGACTTGGAAAAATGACAGTAACGAACGGACAATATGTTCGAGGTGGAGACCGAATTGGTACAGCATCGACAGATGGTGTAATCAAGTTTGAGTTACGTGATAAGAGGGAACCCGTTGACCCGATAGAATGGATACGATTTGATTCCTTTTGATATTTCAGCATTTCATCCAAAAGCCTGGACATTGCTTGGGCGTTCGTTTCAGAGAGACAAGCTCGCCTCGACTTATCTGTTTTATGGCCCTGACGGTATTGGGAGATGGGGGCTTGCTATCACACTTGCAGCTTTAGTCAACTGTGAAAACCCAGATAATTCTCATCTTGATCAACTCCCTCGACCTTGTGGTGATTGTCGTAACTGTCGTTTGATATTTGGGTACAATTTTGAAGGTCTTCAGTTTGCACTGCCGTTACCTCCTCATAAGAACGAAGATGAAGCGATAGAGTTAACGTTGGGGTACATTCAGGAGAAAGCCAAGGAACCGTTTGCAATACTGCAAGCGGAGAAAACTAGGCAAATACCTGTCGATACTGCGAGAAGAATCAGGAAGGATCTAACTGGAAGGGCTTCATCTGATATTCATAAGGTCGTTTTATTTTATCAAATGGAACGGATGAAGACATCATCGGCTGACGCACTATTGAAATTGATAGAAGAACCTCCACCAAAGACCTTGATAATACTGATTGCGACTCGACCTGAACGACTTTTGCCGACGATTCAGTCACGATCGTTAAAAGTCCGCCTGCAAAAAGTGCCAGATACAGTTCTTGCTGAATATTTATCAGCTCGCTACTCTATAGGTGAGGCTCGTGCAGAACTTCTGAGTCGAGTGGCAGAAGGTGTTCCTGGGAAAGCTATTGAGCTTGTCGGCAGTAACGAGGATAGTGAAAGTAGTGTCAGAGCGGAGAGTTTCTTCCTTTTTAAATCATTGTTTGGCCCTTCATCGGTTGAGAGTATCGTGCATCTGATTGATTTAATTAGTTCTCGTGACCGTGGGAGGGTAGAGCAAATGTTGGAGTTGTGGCAGTCATTATTGGCCGATTGCACCTATCTTGCTTATCATACTGATGGAACCGAAGTTGTAAACAAAGACTTTGAAAAAGAATTGTCCCGACTTTCAGTACCTTTTAGAGATGGACAGCTAACAGCTAAGGTCGCCGGACATATCAAGTTTGCCCTTGCTGACCTTTCACTTAACGTGCATATTCATGGATTGCTCGCGGCGTTGGCCTTAAAGATTCGGTCAGAGATTTCGTTTGAAAGTCGCGTATAACGGTCCGGGCTGACCTGGGAGAAAGTTAATGGCTGAAATATATCTAGTTGAGTTCAAGGGAACACGAAGAGAGTTTTTCTATAATTCTTACTATCATGCCCTTAAAGAGTCTGATTATGTCATAGTTGAAGCGGAACGAGGCGAAGATATCGGGCGTGTCAGTAAAAAGGTAACAGGCAGTCCTGAATTTATTGGAGCCGAAAAGCCGAGGTCGATTCTTAGGCGCGCAGGGGATGAGGATCACGAGCGGTTGGAGCAATTGCGTGCTCGGGAGTTACAATACAAAGCTGAAGTTGTTGAGATGATCTCTCAGCATGGACTACCAATGAAAGTAGTCGATGTTGAAAGTCAGTATGATGGCAACAAGATGACAGTATTCTTTACTGCTGATCATCGTGTTGATTTTCGCGGTCTGGTCAAAGACTTGGCCAGTCGCTATCGTACTCGAATAGAGCTACGTCAAATCGGTGTAAGAGATGAAGCGAGACGATTGGGGGGGTACGGTATTTGTGGTCTGCCACAATGTTGCAGTACGTTCATTCGGGAGTTTGCTCCTATATCAACACAACACGCACGTGAACAGAATCTACCGTTGAATCCATCCAAGATTTCAGGAAACTGCGGTCGGCTCCTATGTTGTCTTCGCTATGAGGCGGATATGTATACAGCGGCGAAGGCGAAACTGCCAAATGTTGGAACGCGTATTCAGACGAAGCACGGCAACGGTGTTGTTGTACGGATTGATGTTTTTAATGAAGAGGCGATTCTTCGCGATGAAGACGGTGTGTTGTTTCGCAGTTCAAGCGACGACATAATCAAGCGAGAGAGCAAGATTGACAAGAGGGTTGCTGAAGAGGCAAGAGGTCCTGAAGAGATTGCCGATAGTGCTGAATCTCGCGAAGAATTGAGACAATTGGATTTAGATGATACTGAGTAACGATAGGGAAGGACTAAGCAAGTGCCACGGCCAATATATATAACGACACCAATCTATTATGTGAATGATAAACCGCATATCGGTCATGCCTACACTTCAATTGCGGCTGATGTGCTTACCCGTTTTCATCGGTTGGCAGGTAGAGACGTATTCTATCTTACTGGTACTGATGAACACGGTACAAAAATCGCAGAGGCGGCAGAAGCTGCGGGAATTACTGAGATAGAGTTTTGTGATCAGATCGTCGATATGTTTCGAACTGCATGGAAGAATCTGACTATCGAAAATGATTATTTTATTCGTACTACATCAGAGCGACACCATAAGGCTGTGAAAAAGATTCTTGGAGAGTTGCACAAAGCCAAGACTGATGATGGTCAGGATGTTATATATAGTGATAATTACGAAGGTCTTTATTGTAACGGATGTGAAAAGTTCATAACAGAGAAAGATCTGGTAGATGGTGTCTGCCCTGATCATAATCGTGCTCCAGAAAAAGTTAAGGAGAAGAATTACTTCTTTCGCCTAACTTCATATCTTCCCGAAATAAAGAAGAGAATCGAGTCGGGTGAATTGCAAATTCTTCCTGAAGAGCGTCGCAAAGAAGTGTTGGGGCTTCTTAAGCAGGACCTGCAGGATTTTTCGCTGTCACGTGAACGGGTCAAATGGGGGATTGAGCTTCCATTTGATACCAGCCAAATTGCTTATGTCTGGGTTGATGCTCTGACTAATTATATCTCAGCTATCGGCTATGCTGATAATCAGGAGACTTTTACAAAATGGTGGGAAGAAGCTGAAGTTGTACATCTGATGGCTAAAGAGATTCTGAAGTTTCACTGTCTGTACTGGCCTGCAATGCTGTTGGCCCTCGGTATGAAATTACCTGAGACGATGTACCTTCATGGTTTCTTCACAATCGACTCAAGGAAGATGTCAAAATCTTTGGGAAATATGATTGATCCGAATGATATGGTTGCTCAGTTTGGTCCTGATGGTACCCGTTATCTCTTGTTGACGCAATTTCCTTTTGGTGTAGATGGTGATGTTCAGGCACAGCGATTTGTTGCACAGTTTAACTCTGATTTAGCAAATGACTTGGGCAATCTGGTCTCAAGAGTAGCAAAATTGATTGCTGTTCACTTTGATAGTAAACTTCCATCACCTTACAAAGAAATAGATGGACTTGATGCTTTGATGAGCCAATCGGAACAACTTTCAGGAAGTGTGTATGATCATATTGCACATTTCAGGATTGATCGAGCAATCAATGAGACGATGAATTTAGTTCGTGCGACGAACAAGTTTTTCAATGATCTGGCTCCGTGGAAAATGGCAAAAGAAGGTAAGAGGGATGAGCTTGGCGGGGTATTGTATGCTTGTTGCGAGACTATTCGTATTGTATCGATTTTGCTTTCTCCTGTCCTTCCAACAAAGATGAGAGAATTACGGGCAATTTTCGGTTTAGACGATCAGACTTTGACGCTTGTAAATGCCCAAACCTTTTTTACTCTCGAACCTGGGACACAGGTGAAAATTGAAGAGGCTGTTTTCCCGAGAATGCAGGAGAAAAAGCAAGCAGATACGGCGGTCAAGAAGGCGGAAAATAAGACTGTTGCTGATTTGATAGATATTGCTGATTTTGGAAAAGTGCAATTGCGTGTTGCTCAAATTCTCCAAGCTGAGAAGATTGAAGGGGCAGACAAACTGCTTAAACTTCAAATTGATTTAGGGAGTGAGAAAAGGCAGTTGGTCGCAGGTATTGCAAAGCATTATAAACCAGATGAACTTATTGACAAGAAGGTTGTGATAATTGCTAATCTCAAACCTGCTGTTATTCGAGGGGTGGAGTCAAACGGAATGGTTTTGGCCGCTTCGAAAGGGAGAAAGCTCACTCTGGTCGTTCCTGATAATGATTTACCTGTGGGTGCCAAGATCAGCTAATGATTGATTCTCATTGTCATCTCGATTTTAATACATATGACGGTTGTCGCGAAACTGTTATTAGTGATGCTATCGAGTCGGGAGTCAGCACTATTGTCAATATCGGCGTTGATCTGAAGACATCACAACGTTCGATTGATCTGGCTCATACATATCCATCGATTTATGCGACTGTGGGGGTTCATCCTCATGATGCACGTACTCTTGATGAGGCTGTCTTAGAACAGTTTAAATCATATACGTCTGATCCGAAAGTATTGGCCATAGGGGAGATTGGTCTTGATTATTATCGTGATTTGTCACCACGTCCTTTGCAGAAGACTGCCTTTCGAAGGCAACTCGAACTTGCCGTTGAGACAAAGCTTCCCGTTGTTATTCACACGAGGGAGGCTTTTGAAGATACTGTGGCGATTGTTCGTGAGTACAAATCAGATCTCGTCGGCGGTGTGTTTCACTGTTTTCCCGGGTCTGTTGATGATGCTTTTGAAGTGATCGAATTAGGATTTGTCGTTTCGGTCGGGGGAATAATTACTTTCCCAAAGGCAAGAATGAGTGAGATAGCAACGCATATTCCTTTGGAAAAAATGATTTTTGAGACAGACTCACCCTATCTGACCCCTGTCCCTCATCGAGGAAAACAAAATTATCCTGCTTATGTCAGGTTTGTGTATGAAAAAGTGG
Source organism: Candidatus Zixiibacteriota bacterium (assembly GCA_024277795.1). Lineage (GTDB taxonomy): Bacteria > Zixibacteria > MSB-5A5 > GN15 > FEB-12 > JAJRUL01. The sequence continues at coordinate 2,021 of JAJRUL010000049.1, read as the reverse complement.
CTGAGCTTCGCGGAATGTCGCTATCTGCGGTTGAGAGCATAGTAGATCGCACCTGTCGAAAGATGTACCAGCTTGAAGAACTGTTCGAGGGGTAGGTTGTATGTCCGGTTATCATGCTAAGAAGCGTCTGGGTCAGAATTTTCTGATCAATGATCAGATGATTGAGCGAATTATTGCAGAGTTCGTCGATTCGCCTGATCTTCCCGTTGTTGAGATAGGGGCAGGTCGCGGGGCCCTAACATTGCCGATAGCTAAGACTGGTCGACCGATTATTGCAGTTGAGTTTGATCGTGACTTGATCCCGTATCTTGAAAAGCTGATGCGTTCGTATCCGAATTGCAAGATCATTTCAGATGATTTTCTTGTTTTTGATCCTGCACTTCATGAGTTAACAGAGTATAATCTTATCGGAAATCTACCGTACAATATCACATCACCTGTAATCGACTGGTTAATTTCCCGCCGACAGTCTATCGAGTCAGCATTGTTTATGGTTCAAAAGGAGATGGCTCATCGCATTTGTTCAAGGCATGGAAGTAAAGGTTGGGGACCACTCGCTATTATTACTCAACTGTTTTATACTTCTGAGCTTCTTTTTGATGTGCCTCCTGAAGATTTCAGACCCAGTCCTGACGTTGTTTCGACTGTAATCCGTCTCATACGCAAACCAGAACCAGATATATGTCATTTTGATTTATTTGATAGATTGATTCGAACCTCTTTCCGACAACGACGTAAGACATTAGTGAACAACTTAGTCCCTGACTTCTTCGGAACTGCAAACGAAGCAGTTGAGATTTTGAACAAACTTGATCTTACGGGAAAGAGCAGAGCCGAAGAGATTAGCACATCAACATTCTTGAATTTGACTGAGCTGATCCACTTGGCTACTCTGTAAGTAGAAAATATAGCAAACGTTTAGTTGAGCTAAAGAGGTAATTATGTCCCTTTTGTCTGTGAATATCAATTCTGTTGTGCAGATGCGTGAGTTGCAACGTGGTAGTGAGCCTGAACCTGCTCATGCAGGAGCATTGATTGAGCTTGCAGGTGGAGATGGTATCACGATACAATTGAAGCGAGATAGAAAATCTGTTCGGGATCGGGACTTGTACCTTTTGAAGGGTGTTGTTAAGTCAAAGTTTACTCTTCAACTACCGTTACTGGATGAATTGATAGAGCGAGCTTTAGAAATCAAGCCAGATCAGGTAACACTATTTGCGGAACAGGTTGACAGTCAGTTACCGATGACACCAATAGACTTTAACTCGGCCCCTGTCGATTATTCTGACATCAGTTCACGTTTTGCAGGCATGGGGAATGCTGTCTCTTATTTTATTGAGCCTGAGGTAGATCAGGTAAAGTTAGCCTCTCGTTATGGTTGTTCTGCTGTTTTTTTGAATAGTTATGCTTATGGTACAGCTCGCACGATTGAGGAAGCCCAAACGGAGCTTGATCGTATTGATCGGGCGGCTCAGGTAGCGGAAAAATTAAAGTTGAGTGTACAGTGTGGGCGTTCATTAACGTATAACAATATCTCACCATTAGTTGAACTGGGAAATATAGATGAGTTTGTTGTTGGACATGCTGTTTGTTCTCGAGCATTACTGGTCGGTTTCGATCGTGCAGTACGTGACATGTTAAAATTGATCAAAAAAGTATAACGGGCGGTGTGTACGTAGATGGCAAGTCTTGAAGATAATGCAGGCGAACAGTTTTTGCATATTGTCCCTGATGATTCGGTACGATTAAGAATTGATAAGTATCTTATCGAGCTCCCTGAGCTGACTCTTACTCGTAGTCGTGTTCAAAGATTGATTGAGGATGGTCATGTGCACGTCAATGGTGAGGTCCCAGTAAAAAGATACCAGCCATCCCCCGGGGACAAGATTGAAATCAGGGTACCACCAATTGAATCTTTATCTGCGGAACCTGAAGACATCTCTATAGATATCCGCTATCAGGATGAAGATCTTATTGTTGTCAATAAACCTGCCGGGATGGTTACTCATCCCGCTGTTGGG
>JAJRUL010000048.1 GCA_024277795.1 Candidatus Zixiibacteriota bacterium | reverse complement strand
AGGTAAAAACTTGGCGACGACTATCAGAGGACTTGGTTTGGCTGCTGATGAAGTTGCATCAGCGGCGACAGAGATTGCGTCAACTGCAGAACAGATGTCACGCGGTGCACAATCTCAAGATGAACAGATCTCACAGATTGCTACGGCTGTTGAAGAGATGGTAGCAACTATTGTGCAGGCATCAGGAAATGCAAGCCAGGCGAATCAAGCCGCAATATCATCATCGGAAGTTGCAGGTGAAGGGGGGCAACTCGTTAATGAGACCATTCGCGGGTTGCAACAGATTAGTAATGTTGTCCAAGAATCGGTTAAGAATATTGGTGGACTAGCCAATGCTGCTGAACAGGTGGGTGCAATAACTGAAGTTATCGATGATATTGCTGACCAGACTAATCTCCTTGCATTGAATGCGGCTATTGAGGCGGCTCGTGCTGGCGAGCAAGGCCGAGGTTTTGCTGTAGTTGCAGATGAAGTACGCAAACTTGCAGAGCGTACGGGTAAGGCAACTGGTGAGATAACTAATATGATAAGGGACATACAGCAAAGATCTCAGGATTCTGTTAAGTCAATGCAGAATGGTACAGAAGAGGTCGATAAAGGTCGAGAACTAGCTGATAAGGCAGGGAACAGCCTTAGTAACATTGTAAATCAAGCACAGCTCATTGCTGATATGATTCAACAGATAACATCTGCTTCAGAAGAACAGTCTGCTGCTGCAGAGCAAATTTCGAAAAATATCGAAAATATTGCATCTGTAGCCAAAGAGTCCGCAAGTGGTGCTATGCAATCGGCGGCAGCGGCAGAACAACTGAGTAAGAACTCTGACAATCTGCAGAAATTAGTTGCACAGTTTAAAATAAGGGAAACAGCAGACGTATAATAGTTTCTGATTGATAGGGATGAGACTAAGGTATTCAGCCCTATCATTCCATATCTATGAACAGATGGTGCGTTAGCAAAAAACTCTGGATAGCTACTGTTGGAGACTGCGACCGAATTGGTCGCAGTCTTTTTACAATTGTGGTTTGAGCAACTCAATCGATAAGCTGAGGAGCTACAACGTGTTGACCGAATTGCAAGGCTGATTTTTGGTTTTTACTTTTTACGTACCTACGGATAAGAACAACCATTATTTTCTTTGAGAAATCGAGATTTGTATTATACTGTAGCTGTCAAAACACAGGTTCACAAAATAACAATATCTGTTGATAGAGGTTAAACCAATGAACAGATTAAAACTAATACCGGTAATCACTCTGCTTTGTATTTGCACGTTTCTCGTAACCTGCTCAAAGGAGAATGACACACCGATAGGCCCAGACCCTAATCTGGGTGTTGTTGATGTAATAACTACTGTACCTCTAATCGGTCCCCCCGGAACAATCCTTACGGTCAGCGGTCTTCAATTAGACACAGCTAACGTTGAGAATTATACGGCACTCGTAGGTGGAGAAGCAGCTCCTATCAGGATTGACATAGGTTCACAGGTGCAGGTTGCAATACCTCTATTTCTGGATACGATTGTTGGTTGGCCAAGCACGCCAACTGATTCTGTTTTCTTAGAAATACTCCTTGACGGCAAGGTAGTCGCCCGTACAGAAAGAGTAATATTTGTAGATAGTCTCCCTCATGCCTCGGGTATAACTGATAGTATCAAAAGGTCTCTCGATACTATCCTGGCCGACTTTCAACTTTTATTTTCTGCCCTTCCGGTTCATCATAGCTGGGAACAGGAATACCGCGACTCTCTTTTGACAGTCGTTGGTTCTCTGATTTCCGGACCGGACATATCTTTAGCTGCGGTCATGGATGGAAGCTCATCCCTGCTTGATGGGGCTTCAGTCGATCTTGAGTTGACCGATGCACTGATGGAATCGAGTGGTGCTGCGGCATATTGGCAGCAGTACCTGAGCGTGTTCTCGACGTCAAGTAGAAAGCTACGCGAGAATATTGAAAGCCTACAGGCACAGGGGCTACTCTGTCCTAACCTCGGACCTGATATGGACCTTGCTTGCAAGATGCAACTGTATGTACTGGTGCACGACTGGGCAACCGAGTTTCTCTCGGAGACCCGCGCCGATTGGGAAAGTAATATGGGATGGTTATTTGATATCGTCTCGCTATATCCCTCCGCGAACGCTTTTCCGCCGGTTGTAGTAGGTAAACTAATTGGGGGTATTCTAACTATCTCCGATGTTCTTGTAAACAATGCCGTCTTGAGCCTGTTGCCTTCTCATATATCCAATTTCGAGATGACTTTGCAACAAGATACAATTGCAGTCAATGAGTTTACACGTAGTCAGATATTTATTACCGCCGCCAATTCACCACAACAGATGACCATTAATGAGATGGTCGACTTAGTCCTCGCAACAATGGGACTGCAAGCAACACCGTCTGTTCAGGATATTCGAATGATAGTTCTTAACGTCGTTAAATTCATTGTCGACAAACTTAGAATTCTCTATTCATATCTCGCAACTATTGCTCCAGATATCTTTCAGAAACCGGAGTTGGTTGACGGTACATGGTTTGCTTTTCCGGACATGACATGGGGGCCTGTAGAGGTTAGATCTAATGACCTGGTTGAGCTATTCAGTTTTTATCCCGAGATTTTGGAACCTGATTCCGCCGTCTATGAATGGTGGAGTGTGGATTGTGGAGAAGGTCGTATACAGGCACGTACTCGAGTTGCAGGTGAGCGATCCAAGGTCATTCGTGATTGGCTATTCTGCATGGGCTGCGAATATACTGGTGGTGCATTCGGTGAAGATATTGCATATACAGAGACCAAATCTGTTATCATTGGTCAAAAGGGTGGGCTTGAGTTATCGATTACGGGACTACCTGCCGAAGAAGATGCGGACGTACTCGTCATCTATCCCGATGGCACAACATTTAAGCATATAACAGCGACCGAAACGATAGCTGACTTGGAGTCGGGCAATTATCAAGTTCAGGCTAATGATGTGACCGCTTCCGATGGAACTGCATATATCGGAAAGCCAGAATCACAAATGGTCAACGTCATTTGCGACAGTACTGTCACTGTAAATATAGAATATGTCGAGAAGTATGGAAATCTACTTGTAACAGTTTCAGGCGTACCAGTAGGTCTTCAAGCCAATATTGATGTATCCGGACCAGATGGCGTGTCCATACATGTGGTGAGTGATACGTTAATTGACTCATTGGAGGAAGGGACATATACTGTCCGGGCATATGACATAATCGATCCTGTCACTCAAGAACTAATAAGCCCAACCCCGATCTCTCAGACGGTTATAGTTGAAGCAGGGCAAACCGCTAGTAGCCCCGTTAGGTATGGCGGACGTGCAACAATGACGCTAATGCTTGGTAATCCCTATACAAATATAAAGCCTTCCGGGATCATAACAAGATCTGTTGGCTCGGAAGCGTTTGTCAACTACTCGTCACACAATGTTTATGAAATACAACGAATATATGATCCTCCGATTGGAGCAGTTAATGGGCCAGCACTTGAATGTAGCAATGGCGAACTGATTGGCGGCGATGAGGGTGGCTTATGGGGCGGATTTGCAGAAATTACTGCCAACCGGGCCGAGGGAGAGTTGAACTATAGGGTTGTGAATGATACAGCAGTAAGAATAGAATTCAATACAAGTGCTACAAGTGGTGCACCAAGTGTTGACGATTGGGATGCCGGAGCTTCATCATCTATACAAATAGGTGCATATGGATATGCAATCCTTGTAATCAATAATCCCGGGAGTGAAGATGTTCATCTCTGGTACGATTATCATATAACTGGTTATGGTGCAAGCTCTGATCCATCTATGCCCCCTTCAGGAGGAGTGGTCGAGATGGGTTTAACGCGCAAGTATTCATGCACAAACCTTGGCGTAAACTCATCTTCGGACTTCAGTCAATTGTTCAGGATCAATACATTAACTGAAGTTTGGCAAGATGAAGGTATTATGCTTGTAATCCCACCGGGAGAGACTTTTGTTGAACTAATGAACATGGTTCATACGACGGCTAGATCATGGGATAAATACGGGCACAGTGCTATTTTGACACAAAATAACAGAATGATTGGAACAATAGACATAACGTTACGACCGATTCCGGATACTACGATCGTCAAGTAGTGATTAAGATCTTTGAAGTCCTTAGCGCACATTACCCGTATGCAGACTAATGTCAGCCTGCCGGTATCCGTAAGGAAACTATAAGACAGTGCCTAAATTGGTGTACAGTCTTTATTTCTGAATAAATAAAAAAAGACCCAACACGTTTGTGCTGGGTCT
>JAJRUL010000047.1 GCA_024277795.1 Candidatus Zixiibacteriota bacterium | reverse complement strand
TTGTATCCACGACGTTCCAGATAGATTGGAATGTCATCCTTAACCAAGTCTTTTGGATCAGGATTGATACGGATTTGATCTATTACAGACTGAGGATAATGCAGACGACGCATAGCGCCTTTCCAATCACCTTCAGTCCATGCACGCTCTATGGAGTCATGAAGACCATGACCCATACGAGAAGCGATCATATCGCTTACATCCATGGTTTCATCTTCAATATCGACCTGACGTTGAAGTATTAATTGTCTTGTTGGTTTCATTAACGAAGTTACAGAGATAAGTTCACCTTCAGGAGCTTTATCAGCCCCAGAGTAATACCCATTTTGTAACAACCAAACTGCAATAGGTAGATCTATCTGATGATTATTAGTCAGTTTTTTCATTGACTCATCCTTTAACTCTATTGAGTTTTAAAACACTATGAACAACAGATCTAAAAAGAGCATCCTTAATTTGTTGTTCAACTGGTAACATCCAAAATGGAACAAGACACGGATGTGTTTTATTCTTTGAATCCTTTACTTCTCCATACATCCAACCATCATCTAGTTTTTGCTTTAACCAAGAATCATGAGATGCACTGTCATTAGCATTAGGATTTGAAATATGAAATTTCACACCAGCAATTACTGATTCCTTCTGCCAATCAGGTGCATTTTCCCAAGAAGGTTGTATATAATCTCCCATGGTTTTACACCATGCACGATTAGTTTCATGAGCAACTAATGCTGCTCTTTCAATAATAGACATATTCATGTTGTTATTCCTTGTTCACGAAGATCTTTGATATGATCTCTAATCTTCTCTTGGATTACATTTTCATTGGCTGCTGCTGGTAGATCGAATCCATGATTCCAGTTTGGATAATAGATCTCCACTGAACCAGACAATTTAACCTTGTCATGCTTGATTTCAGGACTATCCTGCCATGCAACCTCTTTTGGTAGATAAGTGTTCATGAACATCAAAGGACCATACCCAGCATCCCGTACAAGGTAATACTGAGCATCATGAATATGAGCACATGGTTTGATATCTAAACGATACTTCCCACTTCTTACTCTTTTCATGAATGCAGAAGCTGCACGATTATTCAACATGCAGTAAGATTGACCCATTGCGTTACCAGCAGTCCTGCCTTCAGCAGCGGCTTCTCTGGGAGTTCTAGAGGTGTTCAGGATAACTTGTGCCAGAAGAGGTGTTCTGACCCTCAGACCGAAGGCTACGGTGACATAACCATCCTTTGAGGCTTGTTCCAGTTTATCGTTAACCCAGTCAATCGAAACCTTATACATACGATGATATGCAGTCTCGATAGCTTGAGCCAACTCTTTACTGAATCCACAATTGTTCATCAGAGTCATATAGGTTCCCTGATATGTGAGAGCAAAGGTTGGAGGTTTTGAATCTTGACGATACTGCTTGTATTTTTTCCCAATACTGTTGATCGAATCAACGGATGTAGGATCAATATCAGGCATGTTCTCTCCAAAATAACCATACGCTCTAAGCGAGTGTCCATCATAACCATCGGTGTAAACCTTCAGTTTTTCAGGATCCTTGGTTGTCAGTGCAGAAATTTTGTCTTCGAGAGAATCGAAGTCCAGACCACAGAACATCCAACCAGGGGGCGCTTCAAAGCATTCCTTGATCAGTTTTGCAAGTCTCTTCTTGAGAGGAGCACCTGCACTTGATGGAATATTTTGAAGGTTTGGGCTGTTAGATGAGAGTCGTCCAGACAACGTACCACCTAAACGGAAGTTACCAAACAGATAATGCCATCCATCATCTCCTTTCTGAGCCTTCAAGAAGGCTGGTAAGAAGGTACTGATGATAATTGCTGATGCTTTATAGATTATTAGAATTTCAAGGAAAGCTTTGGTTTCAATAGGAATATTCTGCTTGAGAAATTTTTCAATGGTTTCAGCACCAGTTGAAGGTAAACCAGAATCTGTAAGATCTAGAATAGGTAGACCAAGAAACTCCTTATCATACATCAATCTTTGAAGTTGTGGTGCAGAATTTGGATTGAATTCTATCATAAGATCTTTGGTCAAACCTAGATCATTACGAGTTACCACTTTGGTTTTGAGCTTTGCATTTTTATTAGCAATAGCTTCAGTTTCGATGACGTGCATGAATCCTCGAACAGCTTTAGTTTTAAGCATTTTTCGAACATTCTTTCGAGACTCTTTATTCAAGAGTTTATCGAGAGCAATCACCTTTTTCATATTGATAGGCATACCTGTCAATTGCATCTGGATGATATCCACAACAGAATCTTTGAACAGTCCGAGATAAATCTCCTCCTGTTTGTCAGCTACCATTGTTGGATAATGCTTGTTGTAAACATACCAAGTCGAAAGACCATCAACCAGATTATACTCAAGGAGTTTATCCAGAGGAATCTGAGTGATATCGTTGATACTTTCAACAGCATAGTTTCCAGCAAATTCCTGAGCCTGAAACTTCAGACCAAGTTCATTACCAGCACATGAGTTGGTAGCCAGATATGTGATAATCTGAGTGCATTCCCAATTACGAAGCATGACCTCTAAACCAGTCAGAAGACCTTCTTGGTCAAGAAGATGATCCATAAACAACTGATAAATCAGGACATAAACGTCATATGAGACATTGTGATAGATCATTCTGCGTTTGAATTTGAAGAAGAAATCTTTCAGAGCAAGTCTGAGTTTGATATTCTCAGCTTTTGTTGAACAATCATCAATTTCAAAAGCAATACCATTATGTTGATCCCAACAGAAAGTGATAGTTCCAACCCCAGCATCATAATGCTTGAGTCCAAAACCTTCGATATCACAAGTGAGATCACAGTCCATTTTCAACAGCTTATCAAGCCATGCTATTTTTGCTGCATTTGTTGAAGGGTATTCTGCGCTTCGGATGATATCGGATCCAGCTTTCTTAACGTCACCAGCGGCCCATCGCACCACTGATCCCAGTCCGTGAGAGATTCGTGCTCTGGTTTTGTCTGGGTCATAAAAGACCCGTGCGTAGTTCGGGATATAGGTAGCTTTGAATCCACCTGCTGCGTCAAAGATGTCTCCGATGTTGGCATCTGTTTTCCCTTGCTTGGTTAGAACTTTGAAATACTCAGGTTGAGTGATAATCAGAAGTTCAATTCCCATATTATTCAAATGAGGAACCAATTCATTGATATACTCTTTGATTTCTGAGACTGGAGTCTTCTTTTTCTTTATACGAGAAACATGAAGATCAACTACCAGAAACTGTTCGTTCATAGAGCCAAGATATGGATCTATGTAGTGCTTCATAATTTCAGCACTTTGAATCTTTGGGCAAAGGAAAGCAATCCTTGGAGGTGCTCCTTTACCGAGTATATCATAATTCATGATATGTTCCTTCAGTATTTATTTCTGGAAACTTTCTACCTAAACACATCTCGTTCAAATATCACTGATATCATAAATAGAATGAAGCTGATGAGGATGCCAATAATGACACCATATCTTCCAATAAACGGTTTCATTAGCAAGACTGTTATCAGAACATCTGATAGACTCAAATTAGGTTTGAAGATGTATGCAATAATGTTCACGCAAAGTACCTTTCAGGAAGTTTTCCTCTTATGTAGAGGCGTGAACGAGCACGAGACAAAGCCACATATTGCATACGGGCTGTCTGTTCTCGATTGGTTGATTTTCCGATATCTGTCAGATCAACGATTACAGATTCATAGGTAGAACCTTGAGCCTTGTGAGTCGTGCTTGCAGCAATACTACGGAGATCTGGATAGCTACTTTTAGTTCGAAAATACCTATCCCATTTCTTATTTGAAGAGAAATGTTTCAGTACCAATCCACGATCTGCTGGGTCAGCAAACACAGTCAAACTGTATTCTGCACCAGTATGAACATCTTTCACATCAAGATAAACCAGTTCTACTTCATGTCCGGGGACTAGAACAGAATCTTTGAAGGTTTTACCAACAGATGTAATTTCAACCATCTGATCAGCATACAAACGAAGTTTACTCACATTCAGTTCTGCTGAAGCATTATTCGTCATAATTTCTCCCACATTATATGCAGAAGTATATCCACGAATCTGTTTGATGTACTCGTTGTACTGGATAACCCGATTGTTCGTATAACACAGAACCCTTTTTGTAGGATCCTCGGTATTGTATTCACGTTCAAGAAGACCTTGAAGCTGGATTCCATTAATGAAATCAATGACTCCCGGTACTTCCTTAATCTTGAAGAACTTGTCGGTTAAAACAGCTTCAACTGCTTGTTCACAGAGTTCCATGAGGGCAGGTTGCTCTGCATTCCTTACAGGTTTCAGTAGCAAACTTTCCGAAATAGGTTGAGAATAGACCGGACTGAGGTTCTCCTTTACAGGAGCCAGTTGATTCTTATCCCCTACAAACAGAATCTTGCAGTCTTTCGTTGTCCCTTTTTCGATATATTCCATCAACGACTTATTCACCATTGACGCTTCGTCAATTATGATCAAAGTCTTATCATGGACCGCCCAATTCCTTGTAGGAATTACGTTCTGTTCTCCAGTCTTATAGTTATCTGAAACACGAAGATTCATGAAACTATAGATCGTGGTAATATCTCCTCGATTATGAGGCATTGCATCAGCAAGTACTGCTGCTGCTTTATTCGTTGTCGCTGTGATACCTACATGAAATAGATTCACATCTGAATTCTTGTGCTTTAAGATTCCATCTGCCACTTTGGCTATGAAGAATGATTTTCCTGTTCCTGCACCACCAGAGACTCGATAATATTTTTGAGTCTTATTGTTTATGAATGCTAATACATCTTGAAAAGCATTTCGTTGTTCTTGGTTTAAACTTACCATATTTCCTATTCCCACTAAATTATAACAATCTCCTCACCATTTCTGATGGGGAGATTCTCGTTCAGTCATTCATCACCCACACTTAGAATGACCACACGATTGACAAGTAAGACATCCTGATACTTTCAGCATCGAGAATTCCTTACAGCTTGGGCATTGATCAGGAACAATACCTCGAACCTCTTCCATGGTTATTCTTTCTTCTTCCACTTTTTGGGAGTCTTTTTCATCAACTACTGGATTAGGTTCTGGGGTAGATTGATAACCAATCAGATCCATATGATCTTTAAGGGTTTTACCAATCAAAGACACCAAGGAAGGGACATACTTTCCTTCCACCCATTGACCACCTTTAGGGTCAAACACACTTTGCATTTCTTCGACAACAAAGCGAATATCTCCACCACGTTGAAACACGGCTGAGATCATACGAGTCAATGCACTTATCCAAGCCATATGTTCAGGGTTTTTGGTTATGATAAAGATTTCAAATGGAGCATACCAACCTTCATCAGTAAGAACATGATTGAAGGTCACATAGTAAGCATCCTGACCCCAACGTAATTTATACGTTGAACCATTCATGACTTCAGGTCGAACCATGAATCTCATGTCCGTTTGAACGTCCGGTTCTTGAAGAACATTTTCTTCTTCTTTGGTTTTAACAGGTTCATCTGCTATCAGAACAGAACCAGTGACATCATTTGGACGATAGGTCGTACAACCTTTACAGCCCAATTCATATGCTTTTTCATAGACCATTTTGAAATCATCAAAAGTGATATCTTCGGGGCAATTTACAGTTTTTGAGATTGATGAATCAATCCATTCCTGTGCAGCAGCCTGCATCAAAATATGATCAATAGGATCAAGATCTTGAGCAGTTGTCATATAGTCCTGCCACCAATCATCATCTTCATCAAAGCCCATTTTGAAATACAGATCTACTGCATAATCAAGAACTTTTTCAATCCTTTTGGTTCCATCATCATTCGTTATTTTACGAGTAAATGATGTTGCAAAGATTGGTTCTATCCCAGAGGATACATTTCCAGAATACATGCTGATTGTACCAGTTGGTGCAATACTCAAAAGCAAAGCATTACGAAGTCCGTTTACCAGAATACCCTGATGGATATGATGAGGCATACGTTGCATAAAACCAGATTGTAGAAGATTCTGTCTTGATTCAAGAGTTTCAAGACATGGAGCAGATCCAATTTCCTTTGCCATAAGGATAGATTCTTCATAAGCCCATACTGCAATCTTTTGCATTACGATTTCAACTGTTTCAACAGCTTCAGGGCTTCCATATCGTTGTCCAATCATGAACAACAGATCAGCAAGACCAGTAACACCAAGACCTTGACGACGTTTGTTCAGTGCTTCTTCTTTTTGTTTTTCCAAAGGGAATCCAGATACGTCAATAACTGAATCAAGCATTCGAGTAGCTGTTTTCACAATCTTTTCAAGCATTACAAAATCAATCTTTGCTGAAGACTGAAAAGGATTCACAACAAACTTTGCAAGATTGATAGAACCCAATAGACATGCACCATATGGGGGCAACGGTTGTTCTCCGCACTGAGCAGTATAAACCCCGTTAAATATACCAGAATGATTTTTGTCTTCTGTAAAACAGAAAACTTCTTCCTCCATTCCAGACAGTTCAACTGATACAACTTTAAGGAAACGAGTAGCTTTTCGTTGTGGTGTTTCAAAAATTACTCGATGAGTTTTAATGCCCATATCACAAGCGTAACTTGCAGGTATTGATAACCTCCAACAATCTTTCATAGGAGATAACGTACCATTACTCCCCATTGTATTAATGAGCTTTTTAACGTCAGACAAGAAAGAATATTCTTTGGATGTAATCTGAATATTACCCTGAACTGAACAACCATCATAATCAATAAGACCAGCTAACCAATTTCTTTTATCTTCAATGGAACATTTCCAAGGTATCCATAGTTTTGGCATAAAGGCATTGGTTCCGAAGAATAGATAATCTTTTGTCTGAGACGTATCTGTACCTGTGTAATCTCCGACAATATCATAAGTTTTACGGGATTTCTCATTCCAGTCATGGGGTATATTTTTCTTTTTCCCATATAAACCAATATATTGGGCACCAGATTCTTCTTTAACCCAACCATCACCTGAGAAAAATCCTTGACCATACATATCAATATTATATTTAGAATTTCCATCAATTATAGGCCATTCAGACTTTTCAAGTTTAGTTCCAATAAGTAGTTGACCTGCTTGGATTCGAGTCCCATTTTCAAGAATAAACTTGTGTGCTATAGTGCAACGAAGCTCTGAACCATCAGATAAACTTACAGTTACCATATTTTGGTTTGTTCCAGTTTGTTTCGGAACTACACGAGAAAATTCAAAACCATTCCATACATTAACATCTTCTCCAACAAGTAGACCAATCTTTTGATAGCCTTTATCTGTAAGAATTTCTGTATCAAATGAAACGCACGGGTTTGTAGCAGCAATCTTTTCCATGAAATGAAGGTTATTCTCAGAATTGATACGATCAACAAAGATCACACCCGGTTCAGCAAAATCATATGTACTTCGCAGAATCTTCTCCCATAATGCTTTAGCATTGATGGTTTCATAGGTTTTACCATTAAAATGTAGAGTCCAAGGGAGATCTTTTTTAACTGCATACATGAAATCATCTGTAATAAGTACAGACACATTAAAATTACGAAGACGTGAAGCATCTTGCTTAGCAGTAATGAATTTCAGAATGTCTGGATGATCACAACGCATTGTTGCCATCATAGCTCCCCGACGTGAGCCAGCAGACATGATTGTCTTACACATGGAGTCCCATACGTCCATAAAGGTCAAGGGACCACTAGAGAAGCTCTCTACGCCTTTAACGGGTGCATTCTTTGGACGTAATGTGCTGAAGTCGTAACCAATCCCACCACCTTGCTGCATTGTTAGTGCAGCTTCCTTGAGCATATCGAAGATACCTACAAGACTGTCAGGGATTGTTCCCATAACAAAGCAATTTCGTGTATGAATTCCTTTACCAAGTTGAAAACTTTCAGTCGTAGAGACTGAAGGACAATAAACTGGTTCAGGTTCTCCATAATTGCTCAAAGATTCTACTTCCCAATTCATGATTGAAGACTTGAAATTGGAAGCATGTTTGGAATTAAGAAAGTCTTTTGGGATCATTGTCCATTTTGAAAATGAAACATTGAATATTTCTTTATTCCGTTGACCATAATTTGTTGTATTTGAGAGTTTTGAAGAATATGAAACTTCCATCCCACAAATAGGACCAAATTTAGTAATCCAAGATAACTCATCTTTTCCACAAGATAGAATTGGTTTTCCATCTCGTTTATCTACACAACCATCTGTAGCGAACCATCCACGAAGGAATCCAGTCATATACTCGACTGATTTACCAACAGGTAGGGTTTTCATATTTTGATGATTGGTTCCAAAATAAATTGAGTCACCATTACACGAAGGTGAAGTTATTTTAGTCCAAGTTGAGAAATAAATAGAAAGTTCTGATTTATCACCACATAACCGAATACGGAATTTAGGTCCGTAATCTTTTGAACCATCACCATAAACAATACCGTGTTGAACGCCGGAATTGTATTCTTCAGACATATCTACGTTTTTGCGATAAACAGTTTTGAGAACATCTCCAACTTTCAAATTTTCAGTTGTAGTTTCTGATCCATCTGAAAGTATCCAACGATGTCCTTTAGTGGTATTAATTGACTCACGTTGACGGCGGTTATAGCCACCCATCAAATTCACAGAAGCAGTAGGTTGATCTCCAAATGAATTGATTGGGGCTTCTACCCATTCACCGTTACCATCAAGCACATGAACTAATTCATTAGCAATCTGGCCAATAGGAATGAGTCCATATTCAAGAGTAAGGATTTTGGTATCCGCCGAAATACAGTTAAACAAAGTTACATTTCGTCCAGTTCCAGCACCTGCTTGGATTCTACCAGCAGGTAGAAATTTGAAGCCTTCAAGAGCTTCATAGAATCTCCCTTCAAGAGCTATTCTCTGGTCTTGATCATTATCAAGACGTGGAAGTTTTGCACAAGATGATGCGATACGCTTCCAAGTGTCTTCAACACTGGTATCTTCATCGAAGTTTACACGATCAGTTTTGAACCTGTATTTTTGATTCCAGATCTGTTCACAGATCGGTTGCGGAAAGATGTCATTTGTCATGAGCAGCCTCATAGTTTTGTGATGGGAAAGGTGTTGTTCATACCAAGTATGTTTTGACAGATCAATTCAATCTTGGTTTTTTAGGTGGTTTAACGTACCTTTGATTCATGTCATTGATTTGTTCTTGAGACAAAACAGCAGTACTACCCCCCATTGTCTCAATACCCTTCGCTAAACCAGCACTAAAAGCCTCTCGCTCTTGTGCAGTTGGGAAGATGATAGATTCCATATCTTCACCACTATCGTCATGAGACATAAGTGAAAACTTATACTGTCCATAACAATATATGATGATCGGGCTATCAAAGGTATCGAGATAGTCGATGAGTTCTCTGAACTCCTTTGGTTGACCAACAATCTTTATGATCCAAGTCCGTAAACGGTCTATCATGAAGTAATCCTTTCACTTATAGCAAAGATAAAATCTGAGATTTCATCGTCTGTGTTTATTTTGAAGTTGAGCACTGGGATGCCCAACTCATTTGCATGTCGTATTACTTGACCTGCCCCACCCGACGCTTTTCCATCAGATGTCCAACATAGGACAAAGTGACAGGGAGTTTTGAGATCGAGTCCCAAGATCTGATGTGCGTTCCTAGCCATGAAATCTCGTCCAAGATTACCGAGGTTTGCCCAATACGGATGTATGGTTTTTGCAATCTTTCTTGCTGAGATTCCCGGAGGACCATAGACTCCTTCGTCATTAGTCGTGAATCCATTGAATCTATCTTCTGGAAGATAGATTTCAACTAATCCCTTTGGAGATCCTGCTTGCTCATACCCCTCGCTGAACGCAGTATCTGCTCCCGAAGCTCCTCCAGATCGTAGAATAAAACCCATTTTTGCCATGGCTGTAGCTGCATTCCGCATTTTGATGCGTACATCAAGAGGAGTTTTTATTGCTCCGATTCCCGCATAGATTACTCCAGTCATGGTTTTACCACTCTTTCAAAATTGGAAATAACCAAAGACAGTCTATCAAATAGACCATCTGAGGCACGAACAGCTTTACCTTTGCCATCGGGATGGTCAAATACTTCATAGTACTTACCAACCGTGTACCAAGGTGAGGCTGAATGGGTGCAGACGACTGTATCGCCTACGTTCACAGTTATACTCATAGATTTCTCCTTAGAATGTACCCCAGTAATTCATGTCATCTCCAAGGATCTCACGCCATGCTTCATCAAAGAAACAGTTATCAGGGGCTTCTCTGAAATATGGGGCGATTTGTTCTTTGGTGAACCCACTAAGACCACAACCAACTTGAGTTACCTTAAACTCTTTATCACTGTATCGTGCTGTTTGAAGGAATCGTTCAATTGCTTGAGCAACAGTACGAAGAGGAATAAATGAGATATTTTTTCCTTTGGTTGGGAGAGCATAACACTTTCCAGTCATACCTTCACCAATACCCCATTTTGCATTCAGTTTTTGATGAGCAAATTTAGCTGAACCAGCACCATGAATACCAGATTTGTTTGATCCAAATACGAAGATCATTTTACACGTCCTTTCAGGATTTCAAGAATTTCGTTATTAGTTGCGTCTTGTTCCATCGAGAAGAGAATTTTCTCTTCCAATCTAACAATTCGAACATAGTTGATTGCTTGCATTATGAGTACAAGAATCACCAAACCAAAAGTAGCAGACGTGGTGATTAGGACTAACAAGGCTTTACCTTGAGTCAGAATTACGACGTTTAGAAGATCTTGCATTTCGAGTTCCTCTTCGTTTTTGGTTCTCTTTGTGAGTAACCATTTCAAGGTGATCAGGGTTGCAACAGATTCGATTGTTACACTTATGATCAATCTGTTTCTTTCCCGGAACAAAACCAAAGAAGTTACAGAACATAACAATGTGTACTGCAACAGTCTGTCCGTCAAGAGACATCCTACCATAACCACCACCACGTCCAGAACCAGAAGTAGGACCAAGCCATTCCCAACAACTAGTGTTTGGGTTTATTTTAACCCTACTCATGATCTTATCGAAAATGTTTTTTCGACGTTCAGTTAATGTAGTAACTTTCATATAATTCTTCCAATATTGAAAAAACAAAACCCTCACCACTCCTTTTGGAATGATGAGGGTTTAATTCATAAGATTATATAAGATCTGTGATTTAGTTCATAGCTGATTCAATCTGAGATTGCTGCTTTGGCTTAAATCCAAGAGCATTCCAGCTTTTCTTCTTCAATTTCTTGAACTCGACCAATGCTGCAAGAGCAGCTTCAGTTCGATCAGTAATCCAATTGTTGAAGAGGAATTGAGCACGTTCACCAATGGTCATGGTAAGCTCTTTCGAGAGTATATAACTATCAAAGTCGTACTTATCCATCCAACGACCAATGGTCCGTGTGGAGGTGTTGTGACGGACTGCAATTGCAGATTTGGTATCACTTGTAACATACAATTCTTCAAATACCGTCATAATGTTATTGGGAGCATTATCCCAAGCATTAAACATGATCTCTTGGATCATAGTCCGTAGAGGGTTGGCATACAGCCCAGTGGACAGCATACTCATCAGCATTGGGTCATCTGAGACACCAAAGTTCTTTGTTTTACCAACCTGTCCAATCAGGACGTTTGGTTCCTGAAACTCAGTAGAGTTCATGACTTCCATTATTCTTTCTCCTAAAATGAAAAAACCTCTCCGCCTTGCTATAGGCTAAGAGGTTCATTTCGATTATCTCCAGACTGCCCTGACATCTCTTAGCTTATGAGATCATGGCAGCAACTATGAGTACAAGTACCTTAACAGGGGACTATCCAGTCTGGAGGTCTAAATTCTTTAGACGTTTTCTTGCACCCACAAACGAAGATCGTTTCGTGAATGTGTACCAGTTAGGATATCTCTGATCATCCCATCTGCAAACAACGCCAAAGAGGGAACAGACCGAATAGACAAATCAGAAGCAATCCGTTCAGTCTTTTCGATATCAGCAACGTAAATTGTAATACCATCTCCCATTTGTAGAGCATAAGATTCTACCGTTGGTAGAAACTTTTTGCATGGTTGGCACCACGATCCCGTGAACATTACGATTACGGGGCTGGTTGTCTCACGAACAAGTTCGTGAAAGGTTTCATCAGTTACTGTTTGCAGGTCCATTCTGAGTCTCCAGAAGTTGAGGATTGGTTGCAATGAAGGATTCATACAACTCAACGATGCCGGACATATCAGGAGGAGTGTAGTTCGGTCCTTTCAGGATCTTACCATCCTCTCGACGTATCGGATTACCATCATCACCCAATTTACTCATATTTGAGTAATGGACAACAACGAAAGCCTCTTGGAAGATCTCAATCGGGATCTTTTTATCCATTGACAGATCTGCAATCGTTTCCCAAGCATCAATCATGATTGTTTGAAGACGTTCAGTCACATCATCCTGCATGATATTTGGGTTTGCAGGCATACAGTTATAAAAACCAGCAACTACATAGAACAGGTCAGCGGATTCTTTGAATACTTGACCCATATCCTCATACTCAATGGCATGTTTCAGTTCCTTGGTTTCTTCAACCACAAGCGTATCTGCCCACCATACGAAGTCACGAGAAGTTTCCATAACTTTCATAAATTCTCCGACTGTATCGAAGAACTCTTTAGGCATAAATTTCACAAACATATTGGTCTATCCTTTCATGATTAAAACCGAGAAGAGAATCTCAAGACTTTTAGGTTATGGATTTTACACCAGCAATTAACGCTGCGAAAGCCGAAGCATCCCAAGCCAAACCTGTGGCTGGATCCAAAGCCCATGAGGTAATTGATTGTTTACTCATTTCTGGGTCTACGATGGTTGATCCATAATATTTGGTTCCACCAATCTCCAGACTATGTTGGAAACCTGTTGGTCCACTAATCAAGCCTTTGGCTGCGTTTGACTGCATATAAACGCCTCTGATACCAGCAGGCGCTGCTGGACCAATATAGGCACCAAGATTCCAGTTCTCTTCTTCTCCAGCGACATTTGACGAGATCGAGAGACCATTATTTGAAGCTGCAAGGGCTGTGTAATCACCTGTCCAAGCTCCTACCGTTCCGGCTGCATTTGGATACATAGGTGACAATTTTAGACCAAGAGTTGATTCATCAGCCACGATCATCTGAGAATAAAAAATGTTCGAGTTAATGTCAGCATTGTTGAACAGAATACTTTGAACACTTGTTGATCCAGTTGCCGCAATGCTGACCTCTGCATAAAGAATACCGTTATGATAGATGGTCAAATAATCACTTCCAGCATCACTAAGTCTAACCCGAATATCAAAGGTCATCCGGTTCAAAGAGAATGGAACCAAAATAAGTGCAGAATTAGTGAAAGAAACACCACCGTTACTGATTCCATATTCTACAAAACCATTTGCAAGATTTGCTCTTACAAAGGTGTTTCCAGCAATGCTGATTGTAAACCACTGACCGTCTGTACTAGATCCGGTGATCGTACTGTTGTCAGCATAGACATCAAAATGGAACCAAAGATCAGGGAATACTCCTGCTCCGGGACTAAGTGTTGGTCCACTTTGATTATCCGCTAGTTTTACAGAATTTGCGACATAGGTTCCATCAAATGAAGCAGTATTTACTGTCTCATTGACACCGACACCACCTAGATCTGAAGAGTTCTGATAAAGTGAAAGAATAGGCATAATTATGGCTCCATTATGACATACAATGTTGAGTTTTGAATCGTCATTTCTGTATCTTTTCTCCCAAATAGAGCAAAAATAGATCCGGTTGTTACGCTCATAGCAGAGTCTTTTGGACCATGCACGCTAATCACACTTGAATATGAAACAGCAAAACTTTCTGCTGCTAATTCAGTAAGATAATTAAAACTGATCCATCCCATCAAAGACCGAAGGGCTGTCCCACCATTCAAGGTGTTTGTGATCGTCAGGTCTGTTGCAGAAGTTAGAAGGCTCTCACTTGCTGCACCATACCAAAAGGTCGAACTATAATTGATGTATGGGACATCAACGTCTGCCAATCCACCAAGAGCAGGAGATCCATCTCTTGTCATAAATACAGAGGCAACAGCACCACCTTCATAGGGTGTTATTACTTGGCTTGCAGAAGCAAGATCCTGTACTTTTCCAGTAGTGAAATTGTTAGTATCAACTGCTTCAAGTTTCCAAGCAATAACAGCAGATCGGTAAATTGTTCCTGAAACGCTATAGGTGATCGTGTGGGTTCCAATGGTTGTAAAATCAACCAGCAGATAAACGTAAGTCTCATACTCTGAATTTTCATTGTAAGTCAGTGTGGTATATGTATTTCCAGTACCCACTCCACCAATGATAATTAAGCTGTCAGAAGCTCCAGATCCACCCATTGTACCTAATATAGCAATCAAGTGAAGACCAGTTTCAGTATTGGTAATGTTCTGGTTCACATTTCCAGATGTACTTAATGTGTAGTGAGCATGATCCACATAAGTAATTAAAGCTTCAGTTGGATACGAAGAAACAAGAAACTTTACTGGAATTATAGTATGTAAATTCAATGCAAAAATCATCGTATTAACCATTCCTCGACCAGATCAGACACATCACGCATCTTGATCCACCTCGCGCCGATGACCTGCCCCTTGCGCAAACGCAGCTTGCCCATCAGGCCCACAGTGTCCCACTCAGGGCGATCCTCGCGCGGGGTATAATCGGTCCCCTCCGTGTAATCAGGATTCAGCTTGCGGCGCTGCTGTGTGACGCGCTCGGCGTCCTTTGGGACTTTCAGGCCATTAGGAACATCATCCAGTGCATACGAGTGATCCACGTCCTTGGTGGTTTCCTGCTCGACCTCGACCATGCGGGGTTCGCGGTGAATGCCAAGGACGGTACCTTCCTCGTCCGTCAGCGGGTATTCATCGAACAGCGGCACATCGCGGGTCTTGGTGACGACCTTCTGAACCGCTGTCCCGGCGATAATCTCCACCTGCGTTTCGGTGTATTCCTGCGCCTCTGTGGCTTGTTCCATCACGGTTTCTGTGGTGGTTTCCGGCGCAGTCCATGAAACAACCTCGTAATTTTCCATGACTGCTGTGCCGAAATCGTCGCGCAAGTATTTGCCCTTCCAGCGGAACGGAGCGGCATCGCCAATGACGGATGGGTTGCCGGAAATCACCCCAATCGGAGTTTCACCGGCCTGTGCCTCGCGGATCTGATCGCCCTCCAGCACCACGGAAATGCCGCGCCGATCCTCGCCCATAGGGTTGCCGTCGACCCATTCGAAATATTCCGCGTAGTCAGCACCCGTTCCAGAATACGCATTGTCAGCGGTGACTGTACCATCGCCGCGTACCCGAAATTCTATATCGGCGAATCCGCCTGACCAGCATGTCAGGAAATCAAATCCTGTTCCTGAAGCGTCAGCGTCGAGTTGGAGAACATCCCCTGTATATGAGGCGTGATCGTTGTTAATGAGAGCCGTTGTCTGGGATACTACGGCATCGGTAACCCGGAACTTTGATGTGGATGGGTTTATATTGCCGATCCCCACATTGCCGCCAGTCGCTGTAGCAAAAATAATGTCCCCAGTCGCTTGAACAACAATATCCGCTCCGCCCGTATTTGAGTAGGCGATGTTGAAGTTTGCCCCTGCCGAACCGTTTGTGAAATACAAATCTACAATCTCACCCGCAGTATTATCTAAACGTAGACCTTCTGTGACGCTATCAGCTTTTGAGATGTGTGCCTTTGATCCCGGTGTTGTGGTGGCAAAACCCACCCTGTTCGCGCTCACATCCACAAACAGGGTGCCGCTGTCGATGTTCAGATCACCGTTGCTTTCGGGCATAACGATTTTCGTCCAAGCGGTCCATACAGAGGACGTGGCCGTGCGAACATACACACCTGCCCCATTGCTGTTATATAAAGTTTGCGAGACACCCGTCACGGCCTGCCTCGCGACGATCACGAACCCATAGCTCGTGGCCCCGCTAGGTTTGGTTCCAGCCGTCGTTGGGACGTAGCTGTAAAAGCCGGATCTAATCGTATCATCATCGAGGTTAGAAATGACTGTGTTAGTGCCGTCGCCCCCTAACCCGAACGCACCGACCCTCATCAACCTGTCCGATGTGGCGTCCTTGGCTCCGGACTGTATCGCGGTGCCGCTGGCGATGCCACTGGCCGCGTCAAACATCATCGCCTGTTTCCAGGCGGTGCCGTCACTCGATACTTTGATGGTGAAATCGGTTCCCCCGCTTAGGCCCATTTCCGCGTGACTAGTCCAGTTCGACTGGAACAACAGCGACGCGGTATCCGCGTTACCCGCCTTGTTAATCTTAAGCTGATGGCCTGCCCCCTCGTGGGAAAGTAATGTAGCAGGCGCACTGATGGACAGCCGGTTGGTGGCATCCGCAGTGGTATTGATTCCAAGAATATCTAATGCAAAATCAAAATCACCAATCAATGAATAAGTATCATTACCTTCAGGTATCAAAGTCAAAGAAGAAAATTGTAAACGAGTTTTCATCAAAGAATTTACACTATTAATTATGACACCTGTACCTTTAACAATTGTAACTTGTCCTGCACCATACTGATTAATAATCAAAGGTTCTGTGCCAATTAAACCAACATTTATAGTTACAGTGCAATCAGAATTATTAGTCATTTTTAAAAAACGCCTACCAAATAAATCAGAATTTAGTAGCACTCTATTCAAAGATGAATCAGTAATAATCTTCATGTTGGTTTCTGACAAAAAATCTCCAAAGGGGAGTTCAGAAAACTCCCCCTCATTTAATATAATAGGGCGACGTTCAACCATTGTTCAATTTACCTTCTTAGTTTAAGCCAAAAGAATTGGCGAACCAATTTCAACATTGATCCCAGTTGCTGCAATAGCAACACCAAGTTTCTGGACAATAGCAGCAGAAGTCGTAGGAGCCGTTGCTGTGGCCTTACCAGCAGTTTCGGATAGGAAGACATCCCCACCGACCATACCAGTTACACCAGCACCGCTATTCTCGCCTTCAAAGTAAACTGTTGCCATTGCAGCATTTGCTACAGCAGCAAGAACATACCCATGAGCACGAGTACCGATTGCAGAAGCATCTGCCAGACGACAGGTAACAGTACCTGCATTGTCATAGACATTTACAAAATCTCCGGCTGCAAGAGCACCACTTGCCACAATAGAAGCTGTATCTGCACTGATACCAGTTGGCATCATAGTGTTATCCAGACGACCAGCGGCATCAAGAGAAGGAATCAGGTTGGCAGAACCACCACCACCTGTTTGAGTTGCGATAGTTTCAGTGAAACCACCAGCAGCATCATGTTTAAGAAATTTTTCACCAGCCATTTTATCAAACTCCGATTATGGGGAAGGGATCCAGATTTATCTGGGTTCCAGAGATTGCCCAGCCAATGCGACGCATTGGTAAAGCATTGAGACTTTGTGTCAAGACCCCATTCGGTCCTACAAAAATAGGTGCATCAGAAGTCCAAGTCCAACGTGCTTCAGAAATGATACCTGAACGAGCAACTCTCTTTTCCGGACCTATAGTATAAACAACAAGTGTAATACCAGCATATT
>JAJRUL010000046.1 GCA_024277795.1 Candidatus Zixiibacteriota bacterium | reverse complement strand
GCCCTTCGGGGCGCTTTTTTTGCAAATGTTCGAAGCAAATTGGACGATAATAGGGAAATAGGGAGAAAATAGTGGATCATCAAACAAAAGATGAACAAATTTGTATTGAACATTTTTACCAATGCAGAATATGTAAACAATGGCTGTCATCCGATAACTTTCTTGAAGGGATGCAGGTTGAACCGACGAGTATCGGTATCAAAGATGGTGATATATACAGAAATGTATATCACTTTACTCATGATATTCCTGAATGCGGTGCCCAAATAGAACTACCTGTCTCGAAATTTGAACCTTTTATCAATGAACCGATTTCTCCTGAGATTATTGGTGGTCAGAGTCAATGCCAGATGCTTTGTACAAATGATGCTGATGTGAGAGAATGTTCTCAAGACTGTTACTATGCTCCGTTCAGACGACTCTTTACCTTGATGCAACATAATTTTGAGACAAAACAAGCAGATTGATTGTGATATTTGTAAGAGTGAATAAATGCTCAAAGATAAGAGAATAGTAATATATTTCCAATAGAGGCTTACGCATGATGAATAAAGATGTTCGAAAAAGATGCCCGAAATGCAATACGCTTTTCACTGTCGAACAGATTCTCAATGATCCTGAGATTGTACCTATTGGAATGCTGTTTGATGATCTGACTAACCTTCAAAATGTATATGTATTCAACCATATCTCAGATGATTGCCATACAACCTTTTGTATTCCTGTAGAGTATTTTAGCGTTTATATTGATGATAGTAATAATTACGATATATTGGCAGGAACTGATAATTGTGAGCATCATTGTTTGTCATTATCAGATATGTCATTGTGCCATCAGCCTTGCCATTTTGCTCCGTATCGTCGGCTATTGCTTAAAATGATTAAAGACAAAAGGACTGCCCACAGAACAGTCACAAATAGCGGGTCATAATACCTCAGTTGATCAATTACTGCTCACGGCCAGATTTGTATCTGCTCAAAAATGAATCTAAGCGACATCTTTGATTTTCCGATCAGAGAAGTATGATACAATTTGAAAGTAGACAACTTGTTCAAGCTACAAAAGATCGGCAGTCTCAGGATAGTCAGACAAAATCCTGTCCTTTGTGTGGAGAATCATTCACTCTTGAACAACTTATAGAGCATTCTGATATCGTTCCGATAGGGATGCGTCTTGATGATGCAGATCCATCATTGAACCTGTATTTTTTTGACCATGCAATCGAGTCATGTAATACGACGTTTGTAATTCCTATACCTTGGTTTCATTCACTGTTGAAAGAACGAGTGCCTTTGGCCGATATGGCAGGTAGTTGTTCCTGTGCTCAATACTGTACAAACATCGAAGATTTTTCCGTTTGTAACAAAGAGTGTAGTTGGGCACCATATAGAAGGCTACTCATGGAGATGATGAGAATCAAAGGGATAGCAATACCGAGACAAAACGATCGTCTCATAGTTGAAGAATGGTAAAAGTAGTATTGCCATACTTGCGCTGTTGAGCAATTGTCATCGCTTGAAAGTCAATCTTTGCTGTCTCAGAACTGTCATGTTGACAAAGGACGATTCCGCCTTCCGCAACGATTGAGTATTTATTCATATAAGAAAGAGTTTGACTGATCAAACCTTTATATTGAGGTGGAGCGATCATCACGATATCAAAAAGCTCTTTCCTTGCTGATAGTTTAGGAATAGCTTGAAACACATCCTGACACCAACAATGGAGTTCATTCTGAACCCTTAACCGTTCAGATTCAGCATTTATTGCATCCACTAACTTTTCTTCACAATCAACCCCTAATGCTTTTGTAGCACCTCGAGAAACAGCTTCGAAGAGATATGATCCCGTTCCACTAAACAGATCAAGATATCGTGCTCCGCGAAGGTAAGGGTTCAAGAAGTCCAAAATCGACTTTCTCAATCGACTCAATGGAGGTCTTGTCACACCGAGATTAGGTGTGGAGATGTTTTTCCCTTTAAGAGTTCCTGCAATAACAGAGAAATTGAACGTATTTTGCTTATATTGCTTCATAGATGTTGTCCGTATTCTGCACAATGGTCGAATATACTCTCCAATTTAGCCTAAGAAAAGATGTTTTAGAAGTCGATACATATAGTGTAGTGATTTTTTTGTTGCCGTTGAGCCAACAGAACAACATGATTAAAGGTGCAATATACAATGAATCTTGACACAAAAATGATTATACCGTCAATGGAAGACTTGGAAGAAGTACTCGGCAATAAAGGCTTTGACACAATTTGCGGTGTTGATGAGGTCGGGCGAGGTCCATTGGCAGGTCCTGTTGTTGCGGCGGCTGTTTTATATCCAATTGGTTTGGTCATTGACGGACTGGCTGATTCTAAAAAGATGACTCCATTGCAACGGGAACGAGTCTTTGAAAAGATTATCAATCGTAGATTGGTTTGTGCAATCGGTGTCATTGATAACGAATGTATCGACAAGATGAACATCCTTAAAGCATCTTTGATGGCTATGCGTAAGGCTGTTATGGACTTAAAACGCTCTCCTGAATTTGTTCTGGTGGATGGAAATCAGACTATTCCAAAACTGACCTACCCTCAAATATCTGTTGTTGGAGGTGATGCACGTTATGATTCGATTGCGGCTGCATCAGTTATTGCAAAGGTCACTCGCGATCGAATGATTGATCGAATGTAAGCGATCTACCCTTCATATTCTTTCTCAAAACATAAAGGATATCCAACAGCTACCCATATTGAAGAACTCCGGACTCATGGGCCATGCGAAATACATCGTAAATCATTCAAACCTGTTGCAGAATTGATACAGGAATATGCCCTTATCTGACGACCTCTTTCCCAAGAAAGACAGGAGAATCAGCAAAGGGTATAGCTATGAAAAACGTGCAGGTGAATATTTCCAAAAACTCGGATTTGAAATCATCGAAAGAAATTGGCGAACAGGACATCTCGAGGTAGATCTGATAGTACGTCTAAAGAATCTGCTTGTTTTTGTAGAAGTGAAGTTCTCATCAACTGAACAATTTGGTCATCCTGTGGCACGAGTGAACAAGAAGAAGATCAACAATCTTTCAAGAGCTGCCCAACAATATATCATAGAGAATGAAATCGAGCACTATGATCTACGATTTGATGTTGTGACATTTATAGGCGACCATTTGGAGCATTACCCAAACGCATTTGAAGCAGAATACTGATTTACCTTTCAGTTGAGAGAGAATCTTCAATTCCAAGAGAATCAGCTATCGCTAAAGAGTCACGTGTTTTGGCCTCTGTTTCATATTCTTTAAATAATGAGTCAGCATAGAAACTTAACCAACGAACATACTCGCGATAGTTTTCTGGATTCTCCTCATTTTCTTGTAGATACAGTCTAAAACTGAGGCTATCAATTCCATTAACCGAAAAAATAGAGTCTCGAACTGATGGGTATTTGTCAGGAGTTCCTCTAAGTGTTGCTCCGCTATGCCAAATCTGAGCGGCAATTAGCGCATATTTCTTTATTCTGTTCTCATTTTTTTGCTTTGTTTGTTCAGTTATCTTAGAATATCCTGCCCAAACGGCAAAAATTACGATAAATGGTAGAATTCTCTTAACCCAGATCAAACTGCTCCAACTTTCCATTGCTCTTTAGCGTACTATGCTATAAACTATTGCGCTTGATGAATTCGAGCAAGGTCTTTTGTATGGAAATAAAGTATCCAGTAAAACGGCGTGAAAGCCGTGCGGTCAAAATCGGATCTGTTCTCATTGGAGGCGGGTTTCCGATTGCTATTCAATCTATGACAACGACAGACACCCGTGATGTCGACTCGACTGTTGCTCAAGCGACTCAACTTTTTGATGCGGGGTGTGAGATAGTTCGTATTTCAGTTTTGAATCATGCAACAGCCGACAAATTGAAGGAAATCCGTAAACGTCTGCCTGATCGGGCAATAGTTGCTGATATTCACTTTCAATACAAACTTGCACTCAAGGCGATTGACGCAGGTTTTGACAAAATACGAATAAACCCAGGCAATATTGGGGCAGAGTGGAAAGTTCGTGAAGTGACTAAGGCATGTAAAGAGGCCGAGATTCCGATCCGTATTGGAGTTAATTCTGGCTCTCTACCTGAAGACATACTCAAAAAATATGGCCCTGAAGATCCGCGTGGATTTGCTGAAGCAGCCATTCGAGAAATACGAGTGCTTGAAGATACCGGTTTTAGTGACATTGTCATTTCTGTTAAGTCGACCAGTACGGTCACTGCTTTTTGGGCATATCAAATGCTTGGTGAAAGATGTGACTATCCACTTCATATAGGAATTACTGAATCTGGAACACTTGATACGGGAACAGTTAAATCATCAGTTGGGATTGGAGCTATTTTGCTTAGTGGGATTGGTGACACTCTTCGTGTTTCGCTTTCAGCTGATCCGATTCATGAAGTAAAGGTTGCCAAACAGATTCTCACATCATGTGAATTAAAGGATGATGGTGTACAGGTTATTGCCTGCCCGACCTGCGGTAGATGTCAGATCGATATGATACCGTTGGCCGAGTCGATTGAAGCAAAAACTCGACATATTAAAAGTCCACTCAAGGTTGCTGTGATGGGGTGTGCGGTAAATGGTCCTGGAGAGGCAAAAGCGGCTGATGTTGGAATTGCAGGAGGAGCAGGACAAGGGATGCTGATCAAAAAAGGGGATGTTGTTTCACGTTTCAAAGAGGAAGAGCTCGAAGAAAAACTCTTAAGTGAAATTGAGGCAATGACTGGCGAAAAGATTGATCGCTAAAATAATTTTGTAGATTGTTGTCCATTTGTAAACCTGCTACAGACTAAACTCGTTCTTTTGAGACAAATAAGGCGAGTTCAAAGACGAATTAGTCCTACAGGGGATAGCTGGATACCGGATCAAGTCCGGTATGACATTAATTAGTCTGGTATGACGTTATCAAGTCCGGTATGTTTCTACTTTATTCATGTGGTGACTTGTCCGTTTGGGGACCTGCAAATATAGTTTATGCTATTGATATATAGGGAAAAAGAAAGCAGTACTTATATAGGATCACAATTTTGCTTAGGGCAAAATCAAGACTCGAGAGAATCAACTGGCCAGTCATCTCATGCCCAACATGATCAAGCAGTTTACATCATCGTTATATTGTCATATAATGTTCACAAATAATTAGCTTCAGGAGCTTTTGTGAAAACTATAATTACCATATTGATAATAATCATATCTGCTATTCCAATTCAGGCTGAACGTCAATATCTATATCTATCAGCGATTTCAAATGAACAAACAATATCAGATCAGTTTTTAGAACCGACAACCAAGACTGTAATATCATTTTCACCTTCGATTCGTCGTAGTTTCGGAACTACAGAGTATGACATGGATATTCAGCAGTCGGGATTGCTTTTGCGAAGTTTGCTTGAGTTCCCTCTTGATGTTATTATGGTGGGAGGGAAGATAGAGTTATTACTCAACCCGTGGCATTTTGATCAATATCGGTTTGAGGGTTCTTTCTACACCTCATTGACTGATCCATCTGGGAAAATGATCGATTCCGATTGGAGCAATAGTGATGCCAATGGTAGTAGTGTCCCTTACCGAATGTTTTCCTATACAGAGTCCAATGCACAAATGAAATCTCTTCTGGGGCAATTAAGAGCTGAGCGACGTTTTTATTCACAAGAAAATCTACACGTAGGGCTTTTCATCGGTTTTCGATACAGCAAGATAGAACAAGACATTTATGACTTTACAGGATGGCAACTCGATAACTCTGGTAGTCGGATCAATTTTTCTCTTACAGATACACACGCTCTATTCTACAAAGTTACCTATAAGCTTCCTCATGTCGGAATGCGGTTAACTCAAACAAACCAATACTATGATTTGTCGGCATCAGTTGCATACTCAATAGCACTCGTCAGCGATGTTGATGATCATATTCTTAGAGGTAAGCGATCGACTGCAGATATTAACGGAAAAGGTGCTTTGGCAGATGTTGAGATGAAGTGGAACATAGCGGGTAAGAAGAAAGGTGTATTTCTGAAACTTAGTGGTGATATTTCATACATTCGTGCATCCGGCTCACAAACTCAAACTTGGTATGCTGATGAGCTTGTCTGGGATCCGAATGTTAATGATTATGTTGTTGCTGTGGCAAAAGGGACTTCAATCACAGGTGTTCCGCATGATATTAATATGACGAGATTCAATCTGAGTTTAGAAGTTGGTCTTTCATACTAAACATATTATCCAGAGGTAGTATCATTCCTTTGCATCAGGTTCATCTGTTGCAGGTGGGACCATTACAGATTTCTCCCGTTCGACACTAACTAAGCCCGCTTTTGCCTTGCGAGGTTTACGGACATACTTTCGTTGGGTATAGATAACAGGTACCAAACTATTGTTACGTGCTTTTGAATATCTGGCCGCCAACGAAGCAGTTTCTTCGATTTCCTGCTTTGACGGTTCAAACGACTTATTAGGGTACTTCATGACAACGTGGGAGCCAGGGCATTGTTGGGCATGGAACCAGAGTTCATACGGTCGTGCAAATTCAAATGTTGTCCGATCATTATCACTCCCGTCTCGTCCGACAAAGACTGTTATCCCTGAGCTGAGAGTAAACTGCCGATATGGAAGGCGAACAGAGTTTTGATTAGAACTTCCTGCTGATGGAAGTAGTGTTGCTATTTCGAGTTTATGTTGTTCGTAGGCCGTCTCAAAGTTATGTTCTAAATCTGTTTGTATTTTTTGCAGTGTTTCAAGTTCATTCTTTGTCACTTGTAGACGTCGCTTCAATAGTTCTAATCCTTCACGTCCTTTGCGGTATTTTTTGAAATATGCTTCAATGTTTTCTGACGGAGATAAAGCAGGATTGAGCTTGATTGCGATCTCGCTGTCAGTTATAAGGTCATGAACAGTTATTTTTTCCATCCTCTTGTTGATTTTGTCATAATTAACCTGAAGCAATTCTCCGATTCTTTTTTGTTTTTCAAAATCTGTGGCACTTTCTATATCTTCCTGCAGTTTTTCCAATCTACGATTAAGTTTTTTGATCCCTCGTGAGATCGCACCCAGAACAGTCTTACGCTCATCAACTGCAGAAATCTGTGATTGTCGTAAACTGCAAAGTTGCATGACAGCAAGTGAGAGAGTTTTGTATTTTTCAGGTGGGTCGTCAATGGATGAAAGTTTTAGAGGGTACACTTCGGGTCGTCCGCCGATCGAATAAAGCAACCCGTTTGCATCAGCAGTAAACCGTACAGCCATTTCCCTTATAGATTTAGCAATCAGTTTCCAATTTTCAGCACTATCTCCTGCTTCAATGCGACGGTTGAGTTCTCGAAATAGTGTTCGATTAAATCCGATGATTTTTTTTTGCAAAACCGAAGAGAAAAGAGAGCCATATTCATTGACGAGTTGTTCAACCTGTTCTGAGGTTATGGTCGCAGGGTCTATTCCATTCGGGGGGGGCGGGGATTGAAAATTCTTTTTTGTATCGTATTCTCTCTTACGAAGGGTACCGAGCGGGTGCATATTTTCATCTAGCCACCAGAGATTTGCATTTGCTCCTAGAGATTCAAAGAGGATTGAGCTTCTGGTGTCATCGATATGTACGTCAATTGAAAATATCCTGTCGAGAATGGGTTGCTCAATTCCGATTATGACTGCCTTTTCTAGTTTGAATATTGGCCAAGGTTTTTCACGAGTTGTCACTTTAATTTTGGAAGCTGGTACTAGAAAAGTGCCGTAACCGTGAGGATGATAGATCATCCCAAGTGCTAGTCGTGATTTACCTTTCTTAATGAATAGATATGCGGAACGTTCCTTTCGGTAGAATTCGGTTGCAACGATTTGTCCGCCGATTATTTCAGCCCGGAGTTGTTCAACGAGCGCTCGTATGTGTAAAGCAGTTTGCATTGTCAGAATATACGAAAATGATCTGTTAAGGCTACAACGGTTTCACAAGGACTACATGATATCCCTGTTGCAGGGATCATCAGTGAAGTGTTTAGTTCGTCTGTCAGGTAGCATATCACCTGTTGTGTAGCCATTTTTCGAGCCATTTCTTACGTAACGGATCAATGCGTTTGTATGACTTATCTTTCAGGGCAATATGTCCCGCATTGTCAAGCAATACCAACTCATGAGGACGTTTCAAGCGTACCAATTCTTTTGCCATCGCTTCTGATTGACTGTGAGGGACAGTTGTGTCGGAGAGTCCATGGATCAGAAGAATCGGACAATCAGAGGGGAAACGTTCCGCAAGATAAACACCTGAGCGGGAAGCGAGCGCGGTTCTTCGTTCATCAATAGTGAGATGCCCGAACATCTTATCTAAGAATTCGGTAAAGCCTGAGCGAGCTTCTTCCAATGCAAAAAGATCGGATAGCCCTGCATGAACAATCGCACATTTGAATCGATCATCCTGGGCCAATGCACGGTAGGTTGTCATTCCACCTCGACTGGCACCTTCAATTGCAACACAGTTGAGATCGCATTCGGGCAATTCTTCAGCAACAGACAACAGATTCAAGCTGTCGCGAACATCGTTCCCGCCCCAATCTTCCTTACCTTCGGATCCCATATTTCCGCGATATTGCGTTGCCAGTACGATATATCCCCAGACAGCTGTTGATGCGAGTATGAGATACGCTAGCAGGTCATCCAATCCGCCATCATTCTTGTATCCACCACGGTTCCATATCAGCAGGGGCAGAGGTTTAGTGATAGTAGACGGCATGGCAAGATAGCCGTTGATTTCCAGACTGTCTGAAAGGTATCTGATCTGCTCAACTGATATGTCGTTCAGCAGTGAGCTACCATACATTTTACTTACTACGCTTTGCATCGGTTTTGTGAGTTTTGCTTTCTCACGACTTATAAGAACACGTTCAGACATAACTTGATAGTACATGAGAAAAGATATGAAGGCAAATGGATTGCGGGTTTGAAACTATCTAGGGAGCATTGAAAACATACTATGGATAGTTGCGACGGTTCTTGCAAAGTTACTTCAGCAACTTTGTGTTACCTGTCGCCTTTATATAGTAAACTGTACCCGACCAAGAGATTTCGAACAGATAGACTGGTGGCTCTCATTTGGTAATTGAAATTGTTGAATAGATGTTATGGTGCTTATCTACAAGAAAGATCCCACCAAGAGCTTCATTCTTCGCTCATGGTGGTGTACAATGTTGATCAACGCATCCTACACAGAGGGAAATATGTATACTCTATACATAAAGCATACATTATTTTCATACTGAAACTTATTGCCATTCAATGAATTAAGCGGATATGTGTATGTTGGCTATTCGGTTGAGCTAACGACGAGGTCAATCTCTGTGCCGACGTCAAGTTCTGTACCAGTCTCTTCAGACTGCTCTAAGACAGTTTCAGGGAGGTAGTTTTCATCAGTACGGTAAGTTATTATGCCCTGTTTCAGATTTTTGTCTTCGAGTCGTTTCACAGCTTCGCTGAGCATCATTCCGACAACGTTTGGCATATATGTAAAACTGGATGCTCGCCCTCGGTTAACCATTAAGTTCACAGGTGAGCCCATAGGGATTTCAGCATCCGTACCCGGATAGGAAAAAACAACAACACGTTCAGGGAGCGTGTCGGAAAATGCCCAGGCTATTTCGCCGAGAACCAAACCTGATGTTTCGAGATCAAGCATAGCTTGTCGAACTGATTTTCCCGCCATGTCAGGAATTGGCACCATCTTTTGACCAGCAGAGACAACAAATTTGATAGTGCGTCCAGATTTGACTTTTGTCCCTTCAATAGGAAATTGATTGAGGATAATTCCCCGTTCTTTACCCGGTGAGTATTCTTCGGAAGAGATTTCAAAGTTAAGATCAAGTTCAAGCAGTTGTACTTGTGCTTCGGTTGTCGATTTGCCTGTAAAATCAGGGAGCGGGAATTCACTTCCATGACGCGTAATAGCCATCATGACAAAACTGTTCATGATCCAGTAAATGAAAAGCAGAGCGATAAATGGTATTACACCCCAGAATACAATACGCCTTTTCCAACTTCCCGTTGGGAGGAGGTCGCCCAGAAATTTCGGACTTCGGGGCGCTGTTGTATTAAGTCGTGATGCTCGTAGTTGCGTCAAAGCTATCCATCAAATCTTACAAAATTAGTTACCTGTTTCATTATACAACTATAGGTTGGGTCAGAGAGGTTCGAAAATCAATAATAATTGTGAAAAAGAAATGAGTATATCAGGTCAGGGAATGTTTTTACGGATCAGACGTGCGCAAAAGGCACCATCCATATGCCCTAAAGCAGGATATGTCTTAACAAAACCGCGCTCAGTAGTCAGCGATTCATCGTAGTATTGACTACTATGGTCTATTTCAAAATCTTTATGTTTCAACAGGAATTCCTCAACGACTTGATCGTTTTCTTGTCGGATAATTGTACATGTTGAATAAACAAGGACTCCCCCCGGTTTTACACACTTGGCGGCAGCTCGAAGCATTTTACCCTGAATTACCGAAAGGCTCTCAATGTCTTTAATTGTTTTTGACCAACGAAGGTCGGAATGCTTACCTGCAGTACCCCACCCTGTGCAAGGGGGATCCATAAGGACTCTATCAAACTTCCCTCCCGTAAACTCTTCAACATCTGCATGAACAGGGGCTATAATGTGAATCCCCAGTCGATTTGAGTTTTCCTCGATAAGTTTGAGTCTTCGTCTTGATTTATCAATTGCTGTTACTCGTCCTCTGTTACGCATTCTGATCGCAGCGTAGGTAGATTTTCCTCCGGGTGCAGCGGCAATATCAAGGACATTGTCTTTCGGGCGAGGATTGAGCAGTCTTACAGGGAGGCCTGCAGATTCATCTTGAACAAAAACTTTTCCAGTATCTATCAATTCTCTTTGAAGTGGAAGCCCTCCCTGTTCGATATGAATAAATTCGGGAAGGTGCCTCCCGTAGGAAAACTCGATATTATGCTGTTGGAGTAGATTCGCTACTTCATCCGGTTTTGCTTTGAGGAAATTGACACGATAGGTGACATGCGGTGGTGAGTTAAACGTCTGCATCAATTTTTCAGTAGCATCAAATCCGAATTCAGCAAGGGCATACTTAACAAAGTAGTCGGGGAAACTGTAATAGTCACCGAGGAATTTGTTCGGTTCTTTGTCGCGGTCGGCAAAAACGACTTTTGCAGGTTCACGGATAGCCGCTCGCATTACTGCGTTGACAAGGTTTGCTCTAGGTCGGTCAGTCATGTAGTGGGCGAGGTTGACCGACTCTGACACAGCGGCAGCATTAGGAATACGGTCAGTAAAACGAAGTTGATAGAAACCAGCCCGAAGGATATTGGATAGCTTGATCGGAAGTTCGCGTGATGGGCGGGAGAGATAGAATTTGATTTCATGATCGAGACGACGGCGCATTTTGGTCGCTCCATTGATTAACTGAAGCATAAATCGTTTATCCAGTGGCCTGAGTTGCATATCTTTGGTTACTTGTAGAAATGCTTCGTCAGTTTGTTCCCCTTGTTCAATGAGAATCATCGCTTCGACTGCGGCCGCACGAATCGGATCGTATTTCTGATTACTCTTGTTTGAGACCTTCATACTCATGATTCTCCTATAGGTCTATCGCGTCAATTTGTATACCTTGATCATCAATACAGTAGAGTGCTTTGCGATGAAGTTGATAACTGTATATATCTGCCTTCGTTTTACTCATGAGTTGCTGAAGGACCTCACCCGGGCGTGCATACCCACCTTGTCCTAAACCGAGGGTCATAGAGAGATGATGATTACTATAGCTGAGGTCGTAGATAGCCGAGCGAATATCAAGCATCAACGTTCTCTCTTTGCCAACCCGCTCGATTATTAATTCTTTATTATTTATTATGGATTCAATTCGCTCAGGTATTTCATTATCCAACTCTTCATCAGTAATGTTTAGAGTGTAAACTGCTCGGTTGAGTCGCGCGGTGAGTGATTTCTTTTGCTTCATAATTGAACGTGCTTCGTAAATAGTTGTACCCGCAAGCATTGAGGCCTTTAGTGTATCAATCATAGATTGCGTTAAATTCGTATCTAAAGTTATATCGACACATTCTGCTTCTGACGTGAATCCTAAAGGAAGCGGAGGGCCGAATGATAGCTTCATACTTGGGCTAAAACCTTGAGAGTAAGCGACAGGTATTTTTGCACGACGTAACGCCCGTTCGATCATGCGGATATTATCAAGATGGGACATATAGCGATATCTATCACTTTTTCCCCATTTTATGCGAACCATATTTTTTGTTGGAGCGACGGCATTGCGTGAGACAACTTTCTTTTTCCCTCGACCGAAGGCGATAGATGGTGTTGTGACTGATTCAGCTTCAATCTCTGTCCTGAGAGTATATTCTTTGAGTTGGACTGATGTTCTTTGTCGCTCTTTTTGCAGTTGTTCCGTTGAGACTCCTTTTTGAATGAACCCCCACGGGAGCACTGCTGAAAATGGAATGGGTGCACGTTCTTTGTCAATGTCGAAACCATTTTTCTTAAATACATCAAACCAGCGACCCGCATCAAGCTCTTCCCCCCATCCATCAAAACGAGCACCGAGCTTGAATACCTGCTCAATTACATTACCGACTGATCGATTACCTCGTGAGAAAAGCCCTTGTAAAATTGATTCATCAGCATTAACAAACTTGAAACTTACCTGACGGATTCGACAGTTTCGTTTTACAATGGCAAGTTTCTCAACGATTTCATCGATAGAACAGAAACCGTCCCATTGGAATGGAGTATGCGGTTGGGGGACAAACGGGGAGAGCGTTACGTTGATTGTTTTCTTCCCCGGGTAACTACGACCTATTTCATAGATACGCTCTATAATATTACATATCCCGAGCAGATCTTCATCAGTCTCAGTTGGGAGTCCGATCATAAAATAGAGCTTTATGGTTGACCATTCCTTGCGAAATGCCATGTCAGCGGCATCAAATATCGCACTATCGGGGAAATCTTTGCGTATAAAAGCTCTCAGGCGTTCTGAACCTGCTTCAGGTGCAATAGTTAGCCCTGATTTTTTTACTCGCTTTACAGCATCTAATAAAGTTGGTGAAATTGTTCCCGGTCTCAATGATGGGACAGATAGTGAAACTTTATCTTTCTCCAGCCGACGTGAAGCAGTAGTTGCCAGCGGTTCAATATCGGGATAATCAGAAGTGGAGAGGGACATTAAAGCGACTGATTCGTAGCCTGAATGCTGTAACTGCGTTTCCATCTGATGCATAATCTCATGTTGCGAACGAAGTCGTATTGGACGGTATATTGGTCCTGCTTGACAGAATCGACAACCACGCGGGCATCCACGCATTATTTCTACCGACAAGTTGTTGTGGATAGTATCAATCAATGGAACTATTGGTTGGTCGGGGTAGTACTCAGGTTTGAGTTTGCGAACTACCCGTGCTTTGATTTGGTTCGGTACAAAGTCGACTATTGCGTTGCCATTTTTGTCGTAAAATTTAGGAACATAGACCGATTCAATATTACTTGCCATTTCTTTGAGCTTTTCTTCACGTGACAACTCTCTGTTTTCGTAGAGGAAGCTCAATAGTTCAATCAATCCTTCCTCACCATCACCGATAAAGAACAGATCAATAAAGTCGGCAATCGGCTCAGGATTATATACTGCAGGTCCTCCTGCCATGATAATTGGATCGCTTTCATTGCGGTCGGCAGAACGCAATGGTATCCCGGCAAGATCTATCATACAAAGCAGGTTTGTGTAGACGAGATTGAATGGAATAGTAAAACCGATTACATCAAATTCTTTGGCAGGCCTTTTCATTTCAAGTGAGAAAAGAGGTAGGTCATGTTTGCGCATTATTGCTTCGGCATCCCTGTCGATTGCATAGGCGCGCTCACAGAAAAAGCGATTGTCGCTGTTTATCAGATGGTAGAGGGTTTGAAGCCCAAGATATGATTGTCCGAGTTCGTATTTATCTGGAAAACAATGAAGATAGCCAAGGCGATTGTCGGTCTCTTTACATATTTGTCCCGGTTCGCCACCGGCATACCGACCCGGCTTTATGACATACGGGAAGAATTTCTCTTCCAGGGTTTTTTTCATGTACTTACGTGCTTCGTGTTCAAGTCTGTTTATTCTGGGAGATAATACTATGCGGGAGAGTGAGATGCAAGTAGAAACAGACTATCTCTGTTTGACTGAAGATATATTTTCAGTTGTGCTGTCCTTGCCAATAGCCTTCACAAGTATGTACAGTAAATCTTTACTTCTTCAATCACTTGGTTACGCAATTGTATCTCACTCCTTGTAAATCAAGAAACTGTTTGGCATCTCCCCCTTTTAGCATTGCCATTGTAGCAAGCATTCCCGCTTCCGTACAATTGCTTGCTATAACTGTTATAGAACGAGGGGCATCTTTAATAGGCCAACCAGTTTTCGGGTTAAGAATATGTCCGAGTCGCTTTCCGTTGTGAAAACAGAAACGTTTTGAATCCCCACTAGTGGCAATCCCTCCATTGTTCATTTCGACTGTCCCAAGAGGTGATTCCTCTTTCTCAGGGTTTTCGATTCCGATTACCCAGGGGGATTCATCTGGTTTGCAGTTCTTTGTTCGAATATCACCGCCAAAGTTTACCATTATTTTTGAAATATCATAAGTGATGGATTTCTCCGCAACACGGTCTACCGCATATTCTTTCACGATACCTCCAAAATCAATTTCCATCCCCGGGAGTAGTTGTATATACGAGTTGTTCCATACTACCTTGTCCCATCCGACGAGCAGTAGCAATTTGTCAACCTGCTTGGGTATGGGAGTCTGTTCAGTACCATCAAAGACCCAGCATTTTCTGAGCACTCCCGATGTAATGTCAAAATACCCATTACTGAGTTGGTAGCATTGATCTGCATAATCAAGTACACGGGCTGTTTCTTCATCAACTTTGATTTTCTTACCATTGGCAGAATTGATTT
The DNA here is from genome assembly GCA_024277795.1 of Candidatus Zixiibacteriota bacterium. Taxonomy (GTDB): domain Bacteria; phylum Zixibacteria; class MSB-5A5; order GN15; family FEB-12; genus JAJRUL01. Next base: position 3,333 of record JAJRUL010000046.1, on the reverse strand, counting down.
CATAGATGATGTTATCAGTACGATATCTGCTGAACTTGGTTTCAATACGTTTAGTCTCTTCGAAAGCGAACGAAGCAAATTTATTAGCAGATTGAAAAGAGTCCGCACGAAAAAGGATTTCACACGGACTCGCCATAGCTGAAAAACTACATTTATACAATGAATCTATTGTTGTTAACTGATAGCTCATAACATTAGAAGCTGAAGTCATATCCCAATCGGATCATTATTGCTTTCAATGCAGGAAACGTATCATAGTTTAACAATGATCCAAATATTTCAGGAGGAGAACTATCGCCGAACTGTCGGTAGTATTCAAAAGTTAGTTTCATTGTGTGTGCAGGTATTACTTGAAAAGCGTATTGCAAACCTACTGTTACAGCAGAAAAAGTACTTAGGCGGTAGTCTGCTGTTGCAAATTGAGGGAGTGGTCTGTTTTCGACTAACATTGGAACATAGTAATCAGACGCCGACTGATGATACCATCGAAAATGAGGTTCTAATGACCTCCCCTTTTTCAAATCCCAAAGATAAAACAGATCTATCGTGTGAGATGTCAGCGACCAGTCATCCCAGAAAAATCGATATGAAATATCACAATTGTTGCCATTGAAATATCTCTTTAGTCGAGCATAGATTGCTTGTTTACTTCTGGTGTCGGGTCTTTTTTCATAAATGAAATCAACTGGTTCACCAGGATTTGGAGATGATTCATCTTGTACCACGCTTACAATCTTGTAGGGATCATTGAGGTAGCCTTTGGCATGGGAGTATGAGTAATTGGCTCTAAAAAGTGTTTTGCGGTCAATAGTCTGTGTTATGCCGAGAAGAAGGTCATACGTCTTTTTTGTGTCATCGGGGCCGACTCTTGGTAAGGATGTAGAAGGCAAAGGTAATGATGCAAAGGGGATCGGTACTCCACCTACCGGTCGTATTTTATCAACAGACAATGATCCTGACAAAGTAATCGTTGTATTCCTATTGTTAAAATCTCTGCTAATTCCACTGTTGATACCCAATGATGTGTAGTCAAACTCACTAGAAAAATTTCCACCAATAGAGATGCTGGTCAACCTACCAAGCCTTTTAGTGTAGAGGCCATTTACTGAGACTCTTGAATCATGAAATGTGTTATCAAGTGGTGTCTGCCCCGGTTGGCTGGTATAGGTTCCAACTCCAGAGGGTCGGGTGTATGTCTGGATATTTTTTGATGTTGTGGCACCATTGGGTGATGCCCCTGTCAAGGCATCAAAAGTAAGCTTTATTCTGACTTGATTATTCTCATCAAGATTATGACTGACTGCGACAGCACCTTCTGCGGCAGAAACCCTATCTTTCTCAGAATATACTAATAATGTAGACTCAACGTCAGTTGCTCGTGCTACACTTGTTCCCAAAAGTACTGTTGTTGCAATTGCCAAGGCACTCTTGATAGATTTTTGATTGTTCAGTTGCAACCGCATCCTCCGCCACCAAACCCTCTTCCACCGCTTGAACCTTCTTTGCTAAAATAGATATGGTCGTCTAACTCACGTTCAATCGAATGGCGATCAGGTTGCATATATGGTGTAGCTAAGATATCTCGTTCCCAAACCTTGACACCAACTGTGGTACATCCTGAGAGCATAACACCAAGAGCTAATGCAATACCCAAAACAAGCAGATGACTTGATCTATTCATGCCCTTTCTCCTTCTCTCTAAGTAATCTCAGCAAACGCTTTTCAAGTTCCTCTCTATCCTTGTTTTGGAAACCTTCATGTTTGAATGCGAGCTTTCCTGATCTGTCAAACACAAATGAGGTAGGCATAACTTTGAGTCCGAAAGATTCTGCGATTTTCCCTTTAGGGTCAAACAGATGAATGGCTCTCAATTCTTGATCTTTGAGAAATTTTTCTGCCAATTTATGGTTTTTATCAAGATTGATGGCAACAACGACAAATCCTGAGTCACCATAATATGACTGCATTTCATTTATCCATGGGAATGATTTTCGGCAGTACACACACCATGAAGCCCAGAAATCAACATACACAACCTTCCCATCGACAGAGATAGAATCAGGAATAAGTTTTTTTATTTCTTGTAATGTTCCAACGTTTGATTCTGATGCTGTTGCTATTGAGTAAAGAATGCTGATTAGAAAAAATACGAGAAAGATAGGTTTAGTAAAAAATTGTAAGCGAGAACGTTGTTCTATCATTCCTATAAAAGCTCCACAATGTACAGGTCATTTTAATCATATATCGACAGATTTACCAAAAGTATAAGTGTTGCTTATCGAGCAAGATATACCAGTACAGAAATATGTCTTGTACTTCTTAAAAATTGTAATACACCTGCATGATAGATTCATTGAGTCTATTGTTTTATTGCTTTGGAATCAACTGGCTACCATTGGACAAATGAGTTGTTTTACCCTATTCCGCTAATTCCTAAAACTCACTCTTTGCGAGGTGAGCGGGTGTCAGATAATCTACATGACTTTGTTTTGAGGACAAGACAGGGAATAAAAAAACAAACAGGGGGGGTAGACCACTCAACCCGTTTCCCCTGTTTGTCGAGGTTTTTAGCGGTACGGGGACTCGAACCCCGGTTTGGTGGCTGAGAACCACCCGTCCTAACCCCTAGACGATACCGCCAAAAGCAATACACAATGCTAAAAAAGCAACGGGCAAAGGATACTCGGAGGTCAGACTCTTGTCAAGCTCTTGAAGGTCGTTGTCGTTCAAGATGTTACTGAACGGTCTCGTCTAATGTCAAGTTAGGTAACTGGTTGGAAAAACTCACATTTTCAAGTTTTTACTCTTTTTTCTTCTCTTTTATTTATATATCAAATCTATTGTACGCCAAAATGGTAACAGGCAATGCCATAATGGCAGTTGTTGTTCTTTTAGGTGGTTGATTGAAGTAAGAGTTACACCACTTATGTACTAAGACCTCATATATTAGTTGTTTGAGTTTTTAAGAATAGATTGCAATAGAGAGAGGTTTTTATATGTAGAACTATAGTTAAGCTCCATATATTGGCTATGAAATGTGAACTACTAATGGAGGACAGGATGCCGTCCAAGAGCAGATCTAAAACAACCAAACATCGTAAACTCACATATAAAGAGCTGAATTATCAGGTTGATTTCAAACCGAAAGGAGTTAAAACATCTGATGATATTACTCCTGCACGTGGAGTTATCGGTCAGAAACGGGCAATGAATGCTTTGCGTACGGGCCTGAATGTTCCAAGCACAGGATATAATATTTTTGTGTCTGGTATTGCTGGAACAGGGCGTGTAGAAGCAGTCACCACATTGCTTGAGACACATTGTAAAGGAACT
>JAJRUL010000045.1 GCA_024277795.1 Candidatus Zixiibacteriota bacterium | reverse complement strand
CCTTTCTCAGGATGACCGCGTCCTATTGGCGAACGACAACCGTCGACCAGATACACTCTCTCCTTCATAGTTGATTCCACACTATTTTCCTAAAAGACAGTTGAGCCGATCGACCTGCCACCATCAACATGCAAAACCTGCCCATTGATAAAACCTGCTTCATCTGATGCTAGAAAGGTAACAGCCGAAGCGATATCCTCAACTTGCCCCGCTTTACCCGATGGTTGTCTTTTCAACAACTTCTCATAAACAGCATCAGGGAGTGATTTTGTCATCGGGGTCTCTATAAGCCCCGGGGCTACTGCATTGACTGTAATATTACGTGACGCTAGTTCTAATGCGAGCACTCTGGTTAGGCTGACTAATCCGCCTTTTGATGATGAATAGTTTGATTGTCCCGGATTGCCTAGCCACGCACGTGAAACAATGTTTATGATCCGCCCGTTTTTCTGTTCTCGTAACAGAGGAGCTAATTCACGACACATTAACCAACTCCCCTTTAAGTTCACTTGTACAACATCATCAAACTCAGCTTCAGACATTTTCCAAATGACATTATCTCGAATAATACCAGCATTATTGACTAGAATGTCAATCCTGCCTGCTTGTTCATGAATCTGCTTGATAACAGATGAGACAAAACGTGAATCAGCAATATCCCCTTCATAGAAAAAACAAGAGCCACCGAGAGTCTCAACTGCTGGATCACTTGCCTTATCTATAATATGTACCGTTGCACTCATCTTGAGAAAACGCTTTGCGATTGCAAAACCAATCCCTCTCGCACCGCCTGTTACAATCGCAACTTGTCCTTCAAATGACATCGCGCTTAACAGTCCTTCCAAACAGGTTTCCGACGTTCCAAGAATGAGGTTATCCCTTCATTGGCATCATGAGTCGCCATCAGTTCATCAACATAGATTTTCTCAAGTTCTTGTAAGCCGTTAATCAACCGACGGTTGAAATCGTATCGTCCTGTTCTATTGGCAAACCGCAATGAGCTACCACTTTTGGAGAGAATATTCTTCTCCGCCCACTGATCAACAGAACTGAGCATACTCTCTTTATCATCGAATATCTCGTGTACCAGTCCGATACGGTACGCTTCATCCGCATCAATAACTCTACCGGTGAGCAGAAGATCATCCGCGTGAGACTGCCCTATTTTCATAGGAAGAATCAAGGATGCGGGAGGGGGAAACACCGCCAAAGCAATTTCAGGTTGCCCCATCTTTGCACTCGTATCAACGAAGATAAAGTTGCAAATCAATGCTAACTCCATTCCACCCCCCAGACATTGACCCGAAACTAACGAAGCTGTCGGAATTGCAAGTTCTGTCAATGTAAAGAATAGCTGATGAAACTGTTTGAGCATAGCAGGTGCATTCTCTTTTGTATGCTCTTCAACGCTCGCACCAAAACTAAAATGTGCCCCTTCCCCAACAAACTCTATCAGCTTCGTCTGAGAGGATGATTTCAATTTATCCAGCTCAGACTGCAATGCTGTCATCATTGTCGAGTCGAGCACATTTCCTTTGGGAGCATTTAATGTCAGTCGCACGACCTGATCATTCTGCAACCGTTCTACTCGTATTGAATCAGCCATATCAACCTACTTCGGAAGAATCGCATTAAGCATCTCATCGTCCCACGGATGCCCCTCGGCGAGCATCATTCGCAGTTTGATAAAGTCGATCTCACGATTCCCTTTTGGTCCTTCGTTAAATGCTCTGAATCCTGCTTTTGCTTCAGTCATCATATTCAAACCGAGCCAGTCTCTGCTCGTCTGAGGATTCTGGTTCCAATGTTCAAGTTTTTTCTTACGCAGACTATTGAGTGTTTTGGTGATACAGCCAGGCATCATATACATCAGTTTAGTTGACAGTGATTTCACACTCTGATCCAACGGAGCCAGATCTATTTCACCACTTTTTAACAGAGCTTTCCCCTCTTTGAGAGCATCGCCCGTTTTTGTTTTGCCGTACACAACATCACCTGTCTCATCAAGCCACTTATCAGTAATAATCAACGGATTACGTATGATCGCTCCATCTACTTTAAGCACAGGAACAGCATCAGTAATCAGACCGATCTGCTTTGCTTCATAAGCTGACCACATCTCACAAAGCGTACAGCTCTGCATTGCTCGTTCTATTCCAACAAACAGATGCAAAAAGTCCGTACTGCCACCATCGGGGGCAGACCCATGCTTTGGACCTGCCTGTCCAAAAACAGCCAAATCAGAAGCAACAGTAAAGTCACACGCCATACCTATCTCCTGCCCGCCGGCAATACGCATGCCATTGACCCGACAAATTACAGGCTTATCACACAGGAGTATAGATGTAATCATGTCATTAAATAGTCTCATATATTGCATATATTCAAGTGGTCTGCCCGAATAGTATTCAGCATATTCTTTCGTATTTCCACCAGTACAGAATGCTCTGTCTCCAACAGCTGTAAATACAACCGACACTACTGATCGGTCATTTGAAGCTTGTCTGAATGCGAGGATAATCTCTTTTACTGCGGCTGTCGTATATGAATTATATTGTGCAGGATTGTTGAGATAGATCCAAGCATCATACAACCCATCAACGACATTGCCATCCTTGTCCAGACATCCATGCAGTTCATACTTGATTTCCTTGAAATCAACTTCGACTAAGTTATGACTATGCAGATCGTTCATGCTTTTTCCCTCCATGTATTTTTTCTGCTTAACTACGGTACAAGGACCGATCGTTTCAGCAACTTATGTTCGAGTGTCTGATTAAATATCTCGTTTATCTCAGTCAATGGAAATGTCTGTGTGAACGGTTTCAAGTTTAGCTTACCATTCACAACAAGATCAATCACATCTTTATACAATTCTGGTTTGCATCCCCATGTCCCTATGATCTGTCCATCAAACGCCATAAGATTGCTCAAACGCACCTCGAGTTTATCGAGAGTGAAACCGACAATTGAGAGTGTCGAAGCTATCCCCATCAAGGCAAATGCCAACTCTTGACCTGCCTTTGTACCCGACATTTCATATATCTTCCAATTAAACTTCGATGCTCCCATCTCTTTGCAAATCGACTTCACTTCTTTTTTGATGGATTTGATATCCATATCTTTGATATTGAGTGTATTGGTCACTCCTGCTTTTTGTACTTGCTCAAGTTTGACATCAGAAATATCAAGAGCAAGAACTTTCCCGCCCAAGATATTCGCAATCTGTGCACAATATACACCAACTCCACCAACTCCGATTACAACACAAAAGTCATCAGCTTTCAATTCGCTCTTCACAATTACTTGATATGGCGTTGATACAGCGTCGGCTATAACTGAAAGCTCAGCTAATGAATGGTTTTCAAGTGCTTTGTCGGGGACAACCGCAAGATATTTCGCAGGGACGACTACATGGCTGGCAAAGCCACCATGAAAATCATTCCCCGGCATTTTCTGGTTCTGACAGATATTGCTCTTACCACAATTGCAAAGCTCACAATCTCCGCAGGGAAGTACTGCAGGAATAATAACTGATTTACCTTTCACGTCTGCAGGACCGTTCAGAACTGTACCGCTTATTTCATGGCCAAGAACAAGAGGAAGTTCCTTGCGAGTCGGTACGCCATAATGCCAGAAGCTCAAATCAGTATGACAAACACCGCAACCTGCGATTTCAACTATCGCATCAGATGGTGACAATTCTCCACTACTATATGTAACTTTTTCAAACGGTTCATCTTTTTTTGTCATCTGATACGCGACTATATCTATCATCTCAGTACCTCCATCTTACCAATATGCAAATAATCGAATATATTATCCATCTATTTCTGCACGTGCAAATAATGCCGCTCCTAAGGCAACAGTCATCTGCGGATTCTCCACAATTGTAATCTCCCCAACCAACCTTTCGCTCAAAAGTTGGCAGAGATATGGGTGATAACTGATAACTCCTCCACAGATATAAAGAGGAAGACCCGTCTTAATCGGTAGTTTACAAATCCGATCAACAATGGACAGATAGATGCCTCGTGCGATATCCTCAACAGGAACATCGTTGAATTTCCACCCTAAGATTTCAGTCTTGGCAAAAACCGTACAAAAGCTATTCATTGTTCGTTCAGAAACAGAATGCTGTGCTAAATCATTCATTTCAGAGATATCTAATTCTGCTTTTTCTGCAATCTCCGTTATGAACGTTCCTGTCCCTGCCGAACATTTGTCATTCATGTGGAATCCAACAATTCGTCCTTCACTGTCAGACTCCATCACTTTGATATCCTCCCCACCAATATCAAGAATTGATTTATGGACAGGAAACAGAGAGTTTACACCTAAAGAACCGCAAAGCAGTTCTGTTTTTTGAATGTCCGTTTCATATTTTTTTCTCCCATACCCCGTTGCGCATATGCATGATGGAGGAAAAGTTGTCTTGACATAAGATAAGACATCATCAAACTCCTGCCTGTTTCTGCTGAGAGTAGGAACTGTCTTCGAAAAAACAACAGCAGACGTTGAGTCAACAACTACAAACTTTGTGTAGGAAGAACCGATATCTATGCCGAGGAAATGTTTTGCCATTGTAGCATCCGAACTCATCGTCGGTTTTGTTTACTTCTTATGCTCCAACAGATGAATCATTGCTGTTACTGACTGATTCAACGGAGTCGGCATATAATGCTTGCGACCATACTCAACAATTTTGCCATTGAGTTGATCAATTTCTGTACGATTCCCATTTTCCAAATCAACAAGCATTGACGGTCTGTGATGACCAGCATTCTTGAGATAGCGGATACTATATCGTCTGAATTTTTTTCCGAGTTCTATCCGCTCTTTTTCGGCAACTCGTACCGATTCATCAATGATCGCCTCAACTAAATCAAGAGTCATGGGGAAATCCATGACCTCTTTCATTGTCTTGTGCGTTATAGCACAAACGGCACTCAGGGAAGCATTCAGGATCGCTTTCTCCCAAATATGGTCGAAAATGTCATCAGGAATGATCGTTTTAAGTCCTTTAGAATTTAACATCTCGACAATCTGATCAGCCAACTGTTCCCCCGGTGGAAGCAAGGCAGCCAGATAATTCGGCGGATTGAAAAAACTGACATGAATATGATTATTCTTGGTCACGTTACCTGCAAAGTTGATCACCATGCGAAGTGTTTTGTCTTCACCAAACTCAGCGGCGGCGATCATCTCATTGTCTATGCCGTTCTGAGCAACCATCACAAACATTTTTTCTGTTGCAATCTCTTTTAATTGATTTACAACACTCTTCAAAGCAGGTGTTTTCACAGATAGAATAACCAGATCCAAGTCATACATTTCCAACTCTTGAATAGAATAGCAGACATCTGTTACTTCAACTGTCTTATCAATACTATGCTGAAGTACAATCCCCTTCTCCTTGAACTCATCCATTCGTTTGCGCATAACATCGCACAAAACAACAAATGCCCCCGCTTCCAATAAGTGTGCGGCAATAACGGCACCGACAGGGCCGATTCCAACAACTCCTATTCGCAATTGCTTCGTGTTATTCTTCTCTGTCATGCTCACTCCCGTCCCAACTCAATTATTTATGAGATATCAGCTGTTCAATAAATGTTTCCAGCTTCGTTGTAGTCTGTCCATCAGAGAAAAACCTGAGATCATTGAGGTCACCATCAATCGAAATGATAGGCAGCCCTGAGTCGTCTTGCAATCGCTTGGGAAGACCAAAACGATTGTTGGAATTATTAAAGCAGGTTTTTGAATCGTGAAAAATCATGCCGTCAATGTCAAAATCATTGACCATCGTTTTCAAATAATCTAGTTTCGCATCTTCACCGCGATTTATAAAAATCTGGGTGTAGGCATACGCCATAGATTCAAGCGGTTTGTCGGAATCAAAATCATCAAATACCCAACTATTACAATATGTCGATGCGACAACTTCTGCATTGTTCTCTTCAAAAAATTTTGCCATTGAACGAAGGCGACCCCATATCGGCATCCCTTCCCAATATATTCTCACTTTCTTACCGTTTGAAATACTGTCTCTTTCCTGTAGGAGAGTTTGAACCTCGGCAAGTGCTTCTGTATAGAAATCAACACATTGCTTTGTTCCACGAAGCATGACAATAGGAGCCATCAATATAGTACCGTCAAAGAAAGAAAGCGGAGAAGGTTTTTCGCGAGCTGTTTGGAGTAGCTGTTTCCACAAACATGAGCCTTTGTAGCTAAGTGCAACTGTCTCAGCCAAACGAGCAGGGTCTAGCGTTGAACCGATTACCTTTTCACCGACTGAAATGACATTCTCAAACTGTGCTACAACGTTCTTGACATCAGCATCAGTCACTTCCTCTAAGTAACGTGGCGGATAAACACCGACAACGGGGCAATTGTATTCTCGTCCGTAGAAGCCAAACCATTCAGCTACTTCGCGACATTGATTTGTATTATACACAATCATATCAGGCTTCGGAATAGAATCAAGGCCATACGCCTGTGTCAACGGCGTCTCTTTCATCAACCATGCTCCGATATCTGATGTCAGGTATGAACAAATCTCACCCCCATATCCTGCTTGATGAGCTGTCGGGATATACTTTTGGGCGAGACGTGAGGCACCCAACATTGCACCATGGTTCT
>JAJRUL010000044.1 GCA_024277795.1 Candidatus Zixiibacteriota bacterium | reverse complement strand
CAGAATCACAATGACAATACGTTTGTTAGACCTAAAACAAAGGGTTTCCGATACGCTCGACAAAATTGAAGGTATGATTACCGATCCGATAGAAGGTGAAACCACTTTTCTCGACCTAATAATTACTCGTTTAACGGAGGCTGGTATTGTTCCACCGACCTTGCCTGAAGATGATGGACTCATACCAGAGGATGGGATGTACCCAACTACACCACTCATACAAGATGGTATCAACCCATTGACTGATCCTACGACGGGGCTACCCCTAGAAAATCAGGAGGAATTACTACCCCCCGATGAATCTGCTTTAAGTGGTCGAATTGATTCATTAGAAAGTAAAGTTACATCCGTTCAATCTCAAGTCAGAGATGTAGCACCAAAAGCGATATTGGCAGACTCTCGGTCAAGAGAAGCTCTTATAAAAGCCTCGGAAGCAAAAGGTATTGCACAGAGAGCATTGAGTAAAGCAGGGTCAAGTGGTAATTCTGCCGTAGAACGAAGTGATGCCGAAACTCCACCGCATGTTACAGGAGGACCTCAATAATGACAACAGAAATCAGATTTGGTATGGATTGGAGACGGAAGGGGATGATCTGCTGGGATGCACGTCCCACCGATGCACCTAACCTATTGCCAACACCGATGACCTATATGGGCGTTAATCTTACCGCCATTGGAACAGGTGCAACGATTACGCGCAATGAAACCGCAACCGATTACGGCAAGCTCCACTATGCTGTGCAGACGGGAACAGATGTGAATGCTGGGTTCAAGGTGCAGGGGCAGGAAGATGATGCCAATGCCTATTCCGATACGATTGCCGTCAGCGCATCCAGCAATTATGGTGTCGCAATTTGGCTGAAGGGCATTAGTGGTTATACTGGAATTCCGTTTGTGGTAAATATCAAAGATCAGACCGATACCATCTTGTTCAGTTCATCGAGTTTCAATCTGACTGATGACTGGGTACAAGTTACGGCATCAGGTTCAACGGGAGTATCATCTGATTATATCCGTATCGAAGTCGTCAAAAACAATGATGCAACCGATGTTCAATTTCAGGCGACGGGGTTTATGCAGGTAGCAGGAACAACGATTCCTACAGCTTACAATGCAGGGTCAGCCGACCGTTACGATAACCTCACAGCGTATGTCAAAGAATCGGACTTGGTCTTGGGGATGCGCCAAGCCTATCAAGATGTTGCTAGCAAAGCCACATGCGATGTCACGATAAATAATGTGGACAAAACTTTCTCACCAGAGAATACCAGCAGTCCTTTGTCAGGGTATATCGCGCCGTATCGTCCAGTTCAGATTCAGTCGGTTGTCGATAATGGTACACCTACAACTCACTTCACAGGTTGGGTCGAGACACTTCAACCGGATGTCAATCAGTATGGCAAGCGTGAAGTCACCATCAAGTCAGCGGGTCCGATGTTGTATTTTGTCGATGCCGATACCGATACCGATATTGAATTGCAAGAGAACAAACTCACCAGCGAGATTATTGAAACTCTACTTCAGCAGGCGTTATTCCCTCCTGCTTTGTCATTTGCAACGGTGATCGATGCTGAGGGTTATAATCGCTTGGATATTGAAACGTGGATTGCAGACTACTTCCTCGATTACAGCATCCAAACAGGTAAAACCCAACTGGCATATGTCGCCGACAACTGGATTCAACGAGGCGGGTCAGCCAGTAAAGATGGCGAAGATACGTTTAGTGTTTATCGCGCTATTCAAGATGTGACGATGGCAGAACGAGGTCGTTTCTTCTTTGACCGCGACGGCGTAGCCACTTTCTGGAATCGTCATCATCTGCCCACCAATAAAGAGGTTCAAGCCGTATTTGATGACTCCATGCACGAGATGCAGTATACCTATGCTGGGTTGAATGAGTTCAAAAATGAAGTGACAGTGGTCTGTTATCCGCGTACTATCAGTGCTTCGGATGATGTGTTGCTATGGTCATTGGACAAACCTGCCACAATAACACCTGTAACTGCCGACAAGCCTCTTCAAGAATTGACCGCCTCTTTTCGTGATGATAGCGATAATCGCATCGGAGGCAAGGATGTCACATTGGGCACAGTCGAGTTCAGTCAAGGCGATGCTCAGGTTACTATGGAGGCATTTGCCAATCGCGCCAAATTAACGATTGTTAATAGTGGTAGTGAGGATGCAATCCTATCAACTTGTGAGATTCGTGGCAAGAAAATCACCGACTTTGGACGCATGGAAGCCACGGTTACAGACGGAGTTAGCGCGACACTCTATGGCAAGCGTTCACTCAATATGAATCTGCCGTCGATTGATAACTTTGAGTTTGCAGAAACGATTGCTAATTTCGAGATATCGCGTCGCAAAAATCCAAGCGGAAAAGTCTCACAGATGACGCTCCGCAGTTTGACTGATAGTAGCGGTGGCATCCATGATAGCCAACTGAACCTAACCATCGGAGATCGCATTCGTATTGTCGAATCACAAGCTGAACATGCTACCAGTGCCCGTGAATATACTGATGGAGAAATCACAGGTTATGACGAAGAAGACTTAAAAGGTCAGTATTTCATCATCGGTGAGGCACATAAACTGGTCGATAGTGGCACGGTGTTAGAAACCACATGGTATCTGGAATACGCGACGGAAGCCAATTGGATGATTATTGGTAATGATGAGACAGATAGTTCCTTCATCGATAGCACTGATGTGATTATGTGGTACTAAATTCAAACTTGTGTGGGGAGAGCGGACTACCGATTGTTTGGTCGCACTTGCAGACCGCTCCCTTGTCACGCACCACGGCTGTTGAATAACAGTCATGATCTGATGAACCATCTCAACACCGAAAGCGAGGTCAAATGAAACGATGTCGAATGAAATCATCGAAGCAATCATAACAGGTCTGGTCATCGGAATTGGGATGGTGGTCTATCGGGTGTATCAATATCAAACTAAGAATAGCGATGTTCCACTACAACAACCATCAGAACAGCCTTCTGGTAATGGCTTTCGAGTGGCTATGGAAACCGTCAAAGATTCCCATGCGACTAGTGTGGAGTTACTGCATGAACAAATCGATCATATGCAAAATCATGTTGCGGAGTTGGAGCAACAACACACTGATAAAGATACCGTCATCGACAGATTGCAGGAATTATTGTTGGCTCAGGGGATTGTCACCAACGATGATGGATTTGTCATCAGTTATCGAACTGAGGTCGCAGAAGAATAACTCTAGATTAAGACCCGTTCGATTAATAATGACATGATATAATGAAACAATGGTAAGAAGAAAACTCGCATAATATACAGTTTATCAATGGGCACAGTAGGTTGTATGCCAGAGTAGTCAGTGGATGATAATCTCATGACCTATGTTCGCTTGATTACAAGGACGATGCCTATTTTATCTGTTGCTGAAACCGGAATAAGAAATCATGGCATTAACACTGAAGACATTTAAAAGGGAAATCAACTCGACGATATTAAAACGAGGTCGAAATTATTTTCGTGAAGATCATATTATAGAACTAGAGGAAGTCGAGCAGGGGAGTTGGTCTGCGAAAGTCCAAGGGTCGGATGAATATGATGTAACTATCACTCAGGGAGACCTTGATCAATTGAATTGTCGTTGTAATTGTCTCTATGATGGTGGTTTGATTTGCAAACATATTTCTGCTGTGCTGTATGCCATTGAGGATGGTTTCCCCGAATATTTCGATAAAAAACCCCGCAAAGCGAGCAAATCCCCTAAGAAGCGTAAATCTCGTCATGATCGTGTGCTGGAGACACTTAATCAGTTGCCAAAAGATACATTGGTTGCCGTGTTAGGTGAAATTGCTGGGGGAGATCGGCAGATTAGTAATATGATTCTGGCACGATTTAGTGATGAATCACCTGATAAAAAGGAATATATCCGCACGATTAAGGATATTCTTGGGTCAGTTAAAGATCGGGGATTTATTGACTATCAGGGATCCAATCGAGCGGGTGACATGATTTATGAATTGCTCATACAAGCGGATTCTGACTTAGAACAAGGACGAATAGCAAACGCCATCGCCATTTACCAAGCTGTAGTTGAAACGGTTGTTCCAGTTATTGAACATGCTGATGATTCTGGTGGTGTGCTGGCGAGCAGTATTGATTCTGGATTAGATGGCTTACGAAGTTCATCAAATCATCTATCTGTACAAGAGCGGGGCAGGTTGTTCGATTATTGTGTCTCTGAAGCATTTGAAAGCCGGTATAAGGGTTGGGATTGGTGTTGGACTTTAGCGCAAATAGCAGCCGATATGGTAACAAGTTTGGAAGAGAGACAGCGTGTATTTGAGTTGCTCGATAAAATGGTAAAGCGTAAGCAACAAGATAATGCACAGTACGGCTGGAGCACTGGTTTTGATAAGCAACGTGCTGAGATGAGCAAACTATCGGTTGTCGAACGGTTGGACGATCCCGATCAGATTCATTTGTTTTTGGTTGACCATGTGCATATGGATCAATTCCGTGAGAAATTGGTAGGGCTGTATATCAAGCAAAGCGAACTGGAACAAGCAAAAACATTATGCCAAGAATGGCTGGATAATCCCGAATCACATCAGCGTGGCTATCAGACAAGGTTTCGTGACTTGCTATTACAAATCGCTCAGGTCGAAGCGGATCAGCCTACAATTCGGGAACTATCGCAACAACTTCTCATTGGTACTGGACAACTTCAATATTACACAATTTACAAAACGACGCATACCGATAATGAGTGGGGTGGGGCACTCAACGAATTGATTGTAGTCGCCGGGAAAGATTCTCCGCATCACAATCTTGTGCCACAATTATTGGTGAAGGAAGAGATGTGGGATGAATTGTTGACGTTCATGCAGTCTGGAAGTCGCCCCTCGATTGAACCTTATCGCAAACATCTTGAACGTCGCTTTCCAGAAGGTGTGTGTGAGATTTATGAACGCCATCTCAAAACCTTACTAGAAGAGAAAGTTAATCGTAAAGGATATCAAGAAGCGTGTCGATATTTGCGACGAATTCATAAGTTGGGGCAGGCTGAATTTGCCACTAAAATAGTCTTGGAATTACGTAGACAATACTCAAATCGTCGTGCATTGATGGATGAATTGAATAAACTCAAGTTCGATTAGGTTGTTTGAATGTTGAAATTGGATAGAGAAGTGTGATATTGGGGTAGGGGGAGTTGTTTTGTGAAGGGTGAGAAGGTGATTATAAGTCGATAGAATGACCCATATATAGAGTTTATTACTTTAATATAAGTAAAGATAATTCAAAAAGATGGAGTCCACGCAAAAGTGGGGGCTAGGCAGCCATATCAAGCTCCTTGATAGTCGATTTCATGTCGGGATACCACTTTTGGAAAACAGAAAGTAACTCGTCATTCAAAACTTTGGTTCGCATTTGGAGCAACAGATGTGCTCCCTGTTTAGTCCAACGCATCTGCTGTTTCTTGACAAATCGTTTGCTGATAATTTGATTGACCGCGGATTCAACAAAAGCAGTAGAAATACACTCGCCATAAAAGTAGCGTTCGCCGTAGTTGGGAATGAAAGTCTGATTATTTTGGATGTAGGTGATAAATTCATCGACATGACGATAGAGTTTGTCCCAGTGTGAGTTATCATCGGCGAAACATTCCAGATCATCTCGAAGTCCATCAAGTCTCTTCAAAGCCATGTATACATTGCCATGCCACAGATACCACTTGGCACTTTCAAGATACCCGTCGGCTTTTTCAGAGGTAAGCCAGTCATCTACAATTTGAGGTAACTTCTTTGCCAGTTGTCGCATAACCGTAATGCGCATGGTGATATGAAACCAATCCAATATATGCTCAGCTTGCGGACTGAGATAGAGTTGCATCTCACGAACGGTATCCCCTCCATCGGAAAGGAAGGTGATGTCTTGATTGAGTTGAAGCCCCTGTGATTGCAACAGATCGTGTAATCGTCGTTTAGGTTTATCATCGTAGGTGGTAACAAATCCAAAGCATTTGCTCTGACCTTCCTCAGGCATACTTTTACCCACAATCGCTTCAAACCAACCGGCTTTACGATTGTTGCCGTCCCGAGCATGAATATACCCCCCATCAATTCCGACCGTAAGTCGCCCATCAGGATCAGGTAAGCGTGCCCATTGAGCTGGGCAACCATCAATAAACATAAGCTGTTCCGGTTCCATTTCCTCTTCTGCTCGTTGCGCCACCTGTTGCACATTGTATCGTAGAGAAGAATCACAACGATCGATGGGTAAAACATCATTGAGCAAATCGGTCGTCATACCATACGACATCAAGGATGCCCACTTGGTTTGCAGGTATAGCAATTCAGGGGATGTGCGCTCAGGTAACAGGTGAGCCAGCGGGCTTTCGCTGTGTTCAGATCGGACTTGGCAATCACAGGTATAATAACGTGGACTATCCAGCTTGAATTTACCAAAGACCGTGCGATACGTGATCTGTTTGTTATCTTTTTTCGAGCGTTGTGTACCACAGTCAGGACAACCCTGATGCACCTCATTGAATTCAGCAACTTGCTGAGAAGCAACGAGGTATTGTAGGTTAGCTAACAAGTCTTGAGCTTCAGTCAGTGTTAATCCGAGTGTTTCGGGTTGCAGATCCTGACGTTCAAACTGAGCAATGGTTTCGAGGTACTGCATATGATCGTGTTCAATGATCACTTGTATTTGGATATTCATAGTTGTCTCCTTTTCATATCTCGTATCGCCATTCGTCATCGCCGATTGCATACTGCTTAAGCCGATGGTTAATTTGACGGCGATCAAATTTATCAGCTGTCAACCAATAGTTTACATTGGGAAACTCTTGGTGAATCAACTCTCTATAGTCATTATCATCGTCTGCCTCGTCAATAATCTCCTGAAATCGAATCAACAAATGAATGGGATGATATTTTTCATCGCGTAGTGCCAGATACGTCCAGGGTCCGCCACAATCTTCAAGTGGTCCAGCCCGTTTGCCGCCGATACAAAGTGGATAGGTTTTTATTTCATTCCAGTCAAGGTGCTTTTCCAGTCGAATCTCGACCTGCCACTCATCAAAGAAGTTATATTCATAAACAAACCGTTCGTTCAAGCGTAAGTTAAGTGATTTCAATGAGACATCCTGTGCCGTATGAGTATAATCTGTTCCCCAGATGCGCGGGTCGAATATTCAAATATTGTGGCAGATGCGGGAATCAAAACACTAAACACTTGTGACTGTAATGATGCCTGCTATAAATGCTTGCAACATTTCCGAAATCAGATGTATCATGATATTTTGAATCGCTTCGAGGCTATGGATTTGCTTGCTCAGCTTCAAGGTAGTATCTATAAAGAACATGAGATACCAGCACAGGTTAAGAATTTTACTAAATCTCACCCTGCCGAAAAAACCGAAAGTATAGCCGAAGAAAAATTCTTAAGTGTCTTAGGCGCTCACGGTTTCTCAATGCCAACTAACGTGCAATATCGTGTTGAGCTTAACAATGGGAATTACACAGTCGCAGACTTTGCATGGGCCAAGAAACGCATTTTAATCTATGTAGATGGTACATCATCTAATCTACATGGTAATCCACAAACTGCATTACAAGATACACGTAAGCGTACCATGCTTAAGATGCAAGGATGGAATGTGATAGAGATTTCTTATCAGGCATTAGATGATGAACAAGCACTCGCATTGAAACTCGAAGAATTGAATATTTATTTGAGCATCTAGTTTCTCAAATAAAAATATTGTGCGCTCTTTATCTATCTCTTGTCCTATAAAGTGAAGTGATGGCAAAAAGATGTTGTTGGCGAATTCATAAAAGATTGATTTCTGATCAATCTTACTCATATTATCCTTGGTTTTCATCGAATTTTCCATCAGCATTAAAGCAAAAAACTAATTCGTCAACAAGATCGGGATACGTGAAATTTTGACCCAAGCTAAGAGAGCAAAAGACAAGGTGATCCTATGAATTCCCAATCCCCCGACGCATTGATAACTGATTTGTGGATTATTTTGAGACATACTGTCGCTTCATTTGTCTATAATCGTTTTTCCAGAGCATATCCTGACAACTTTAGCCAGATGATGGAGAAACATCTTGAGGCTAACCAAAATGCAATAATAGCTAAGCGGGAAAATCCGCTAGTTTTTGAGAACCGTGAACACTTTGCTAAAGGCATGGATATTCATGGGGTTCTACAACTAATTGACAGGGGATGGTCTGATACCTTTGAAGAGTATCCAGATTCGATGCGTGAAGATGCCCTCTTTCTTTCGCAGAATCGTCACGCATGGGCACACCAGAAAGAACGAACTATAGAAGATGTTCAAGAAGTTGCCCAAATCGCAGAGCGTCTCTTAAATAAGATGAAAACCCGCAGCGCAAACAACGCCATTAAAAAGATTCGCCAATTGCTACGCCATGATTTTTACAGACATATCCCCTTAGCTAAACACTATATTGTCCGCTCTGATCTAATTGAGACGCTCCAATCTGAATTATTCCAACCTGCATCCTCTATCCTCGCTTTACATGGCATGGGAGGGATTGGAAAAAGCGTTTTATTACGGGCTTTGTGTGATGTACCACGCATTCAAACAAAGTTTACTGATGGTATTTTGTGGATGAATTTTGGTAGAGAAGTCAATGATGTTCAGTTAGCACAGAAACTAAGGGAATGGATTAAAGCACTTAACGGAACGTCGCATGATACTGAATCAAACTTAGATTCTCTGAAAAATCGACTGGTAGAATTACTAAAAAATCAGGCTTGTTTACTCATCTTAGATGATGTCTGGACTAAACAGCAACTTGAGACTTTTAGAGCGGCGGGAAACAACTGCCAGATTATCTTTAGCACACGTGATTCTGAAATTGCTCGTGATATAGGAGCAAAAATTGTATCCGTAACAGGCATGAATGAGGAACAGGTTACTGAGTTGCTTGAGAAATGGTCTGATGGCAACTTTAAAGATAAATATCGCCTAGGTCTAGTGAGACAAGCAATCTTCATACGGCTTGGTGGTCTACCGCTCGCAGTGAAACTAACGGGAATACAATTACAAACTAAAACACCCGAACAATGGCTAGATAACTTTGATACCCTTCAGATTAAATCCAAGCGACCTGAAAGCATTCATGACAGCCTTGAACACACATTTGAGTTATCCCTAGATGAACTCGATACGAATTCGCGTCAACTGTATTTTGCCTTGTCCATCCTAGAGGGTTCAGTAATCCCCGAACAGGTTGTGATGATCTTATGGCAAGGTCTTGCCCAATTTGACGAGCATCAGACAAAAGACTTGCTCGATGATTTAGTTGCTCGTGCGTTGTGTACTGAGGTACAAGGGAATTTGCCTGTACGAAGTATTCACATAAGCGACCTTCTACGCAACCTTATCTTACAGCGCTTAGAAAATCCAACTGCTTTGCATCAAGTGCTTGTAGAGATTTATAAAGAAGCGCAAACAGGCTTAGGATGGCATACAGTTCAGGGTGATGGCTATTTTTATACCTATTTTGCCTATCACCTCAACCAAGCAGGTGCATTCGGTACACTGCGTGATGCCTTACTCAATTATCCGTTCATGCAAACCAGATTAAATGTAGCAGATATAAGAGTATTAATCGGGGATTACGCTTATATTGATAAGTTAGATGAATCTCTACAAGCTGTTTTATTGGTACTGATGAATTATCAGACATATTTAGAGGAACATCCACAGCAATTACCGCGTATTCTCTATGAGAATCTCATCGCTGTTCAAGATATGTCTCCCGAAATCACCACGCTACTCAATGATTGCTACATATTATCACCACCGAATTTGTTTACTATTAACCTAATCCATTTTTATCCAAACGGATCGATCGCGTACAGCTTGCCTGATGGAACATCTAAATTTCACCGATTAAGGATAGGTAAAGAAGAAGTAACCCAGGAGGAGGTTGATTTTTTACAAAGTGATTTGCCTAGTTTTTTCGATTGGATAAAGCGCCAAGATGAGGATACACTGTCAGGAAGTGTTGCTTCGTTAGCACGTATGCTTAAAGGTGATATAGAAGTTTTACCAAAAGGTGCTAGTTTTTTATTGGGGCATGCTCCTAGAATAAGTTCTTTCTCTATGAACAGCATGGCAGAGTTGTTCAATTTTCATTCCTCCAGCATTCGTTCGATAACTCTATGGGGTGAATATGCTATCTCGATTGATGCTGAAAATGATTTTCATGTATGGTCATGTCGAACAGGTCGTTTACTCTATCCCACCTTTAGTATAGGAACTGTACAATCAGATAATATAAGTCCAAAGGATAAAAAACCTACTAAGAAGCCTTCTAACGAATCGGTACAACTGAATGATACACTAACACTAACCTATTATCCTGACGAGGATTATCTCCAATTTAGGAATGTACATAACGACGAATTTGTTAATATTATCCCGAATAAACAGCAGTCTTATTCCGATAAGCTGACTATCTCAAGCGAAGATGAAGCACTGAATATCTATAACGCCCAAACAGGTGACCTCATCATAACAGTAGATGTTGGTGAAGAATTGCTACACTTTTCTCTTGTTATGTCAGAAGATTCATCGATTATCGTCCTAGGTACAGATTATGGTTATGTTCATTTATTGCGTCCGAACGCTGCACTGATGGTGATTCTGCAAGAAAATAATTAGATTCTTCCGTCATACTTCAACTGAAAAACTGCTACTGATTTCTGAAAAACTACTACCCTGTAGTGTTCAAAAACTAAAATGAGCGACGAAACTCCCGAAAATGATGTGTGATGGCGCATTATTTACAGGCTACAAGTTTGAAAGTTGGGTCGATGGTTTTTCATGTGATTATGTTTATTTGGGATTTTTTGCTGGACCTGGTTGCTATCGTGAGACTGAGTAACGATGCCAAAGATCTTGAAATCCTTCTCTTACAACAGCAACCGCATATTGTTGAGCGCAAGCAAAAACGCGGTCCAATTATCCCTCGTTGGCAGAAAATCCCATTGGCAGTTTTAGCTATGCGCCTTGAACAAAAATCCGATAATGCTTCTGATACCTTGAGACAAACGATCCTCCTATTCAAACCAGAGACCGTAGTCTCGTGGTATTGGGATCTTGACAGGGCCTGCTACGGTCTTGTACTTTGTCAAGAAACCTGTGCTGAAAGATGTGCTGGCAGCAGCAGATGCCTTGCATCAAACCTTAGTCAGTGAGGCGGATGTAGAATAAACTGGGATTGTCATCATCAACACGGATGGCGAATAATTCGGGATAATCTTGTAAGACTTTCAGCAGGCTTTTGTATTTCTTGCCAGGTTGTCCCATGCGACGTGGCTTGAATTTGTGGTAGGTTTCGTAGACAAGCTGCGAGACATGACTAAAGTTCACCCAATCATCCTCGCACTCATTGAGGAACACCTCAATGCGAGCAAAGATATCCTCGCGCGCGTACTCACGAATTGCATTCGCAGCAATTTCTCGCTTACGTTGGGTCGCACGCGATTTACTGCGCTTGTTCTTGCCTTTCTTCTTTTTCTTATTGGGGTTTTCGAGCAGTTCGTAAGCTGAACCATAGTCACGGATTATCCGCTGGTAAAGTTCTTCCTGTTGCTCATCAGATGTCCACGCACCACGGGTTGAGTAGTCCCAATCTCGTGAACGAATGAGATCACGTTCTAGTTTGGCAGTACAGGATTCACACAAGCCTTGATGATTCAATTCAAGCGGAATATCACAACCGATACAAAATACATCTGCCATTGTTTATATACTCTCTGTAATCATATCGCCTCTATGATACGCCATAGTCATCCCCGTCAGCTACTGTGATTTAACGATTGAACGAACTTGGATGCTTTCTAACCCATTAACGGCTATCCCTCTACATACTCCTAATGACCTTTGCTATTCATTGACCTATTCAAGTAAAATTATCAGAATAAATAATTTTCAAAATATGTCTGAGGGGAATTAAGATGAAAGATGAAGAATGGCGTACTCTCTACGAGAATTTTGAAACAATGGATTTAATCTATGCTGTTGATCACATAGATAAACTGCGATCTTTCTTGGGAGACAGAGCTAATTTACAACCACCTGAAATCCGCGACGATATGATGAAACTTCATGAATTGGCAATGGATGTTGTCAATAATCGTTCAGGTAACAATCTGGTGGAATTTGCTGACCTAGCTGAAGACATCAATTCTGACATATACATGATGATGCAGTCTCTTGAAAAAATTCAGGAAACAATTCGTAAGCTCATTGAACTTATGCCTGAAAGTTCCTATGGTCTGGATGAAGAGGCATGAGGTCTTATTAAATGGATGACAACTTGCTCCCTTCAGAAGAAACTCTACTGCTGGCTACTCGATGCTTTGGTCGTGGCACACCATTCCCTCATGCCTTGATGAAAAAGATTTTGGATAAAATAAATAATACACCCTATGAGCAGATAGTCGCTGACTTACTCAAGAAAAAGCTAATTCGCAAAGAAGGTCGATTAGCCTTTAGCCTCACCTATGAGGGTCTCCATATGCGCGGTTTCATCGCCTTACCTGTTCCAATGTCAATATGGGATGCTGCTCTGACTGTCACAAAAGATGTTGTTATCGAAACGATTGCCCTTAAAGAGTGGGAATCCGTTGACTTACTTGTTATTCATACTGCGGCTATCGCGAATGTCTTCTATACCAAAATGCCACACCTTTATTTAGAACTCATGTCATTGAGTGTGTTTTGCCTGGAGCAACTGGGACGTTCCGACGATGCAGAAGTAAGGAAACGTCAGATTAAAGAGGTTATTGATTCACTGAAAAACGACAATCAATGATATACAAAAAGGAGCAGAATGACTGCCTCACGATATTGCCAAATTATAGTTGTCTTTTTATTAATTACTGTAAAATCCCAAGCTCAGACTCCCCACCCACATTAGAGGACTTCTGGAATGGTGATGCAAGATGGGTTGTTGATATTTTTGATGTTGGGTTACCAATGAGAGAAAGTGATACCGTTTCGGTTGGAGATAATCAGTACATGTCATATCTCCATGCTAATCATGAATAAGCCAATGTCATTGACCAGTGTGGTATGCCAGCAGAGTTCCCAGGATGTTTAACGCTCTGGGAAAGTACAGATGGTGGGGACTCTTTTGACTTGCAAATCCCTGTTTGTTTAATGAGTTGTACTAGTTGTCCCTGTGACGACCAACGTGATCATATTACCACTCAGCAATACCCGCGAATTGCAATTGCTGAAGATGTTATTTGGTATATGGCATATGAATGGCACGCACAAACGATGTTACGCACGTCGCAAGTTGGCTGGCAGTGGTCAGATTGGGAATATCTGACGAATCCTGCGGGAACATGGCACACAAACTACTTCCCCTGCACCGATATTGAACGTATTGGGTCACACCCGAATATTCGTGGCGAAGTCCATAACTGCCTTGTGGGTGCGCCTCCAGGTATTTATGTAGAAGAAGATATGTTATATGTCTTTGTTTCAGCAGGCCATCACCCGGACATATGCGTTGTTATAAAGGTAATCGTTTTGGAGACCTCAGTAATTTACAACTCTGTGAAACCGATCCACTGTTCACTAGATCATCTGAATATGGTGATGTTGAATTATCAGGGGTCGATGCTCATCCCTACTTCGATTTTAGATATGTCAGCTCAGCTGAGGTAACTCAGGCTGGTGAGCATTATTATATGTTTTATGAAGGAATACGGGGTCCTGAAGAACTAGAAGCTGGCAGTGATACTCAATTTGCTTTAGGGTTAGCACGATCTATCAACGATAATATTGACGGTGAATGGGAGCGTTTCGAGGGCAATCCGATTATTATGGATATGCAGTTTAACTGGCTCATTGGGCATGGAGATTTTATCGTCATCAATGGCATTAGTTATCTATTTACATCAACCTCAATAGATACACGGGGGCGATATGAACTAGTCTGGGAAGAATAGAAGTATTTGTATTTATTTTGATTGAATCGAGTAGCTTGTGAATTTGATAGTAACACTAGCAGTTTTAGCTTCAGGGGCATTACATGGTTTTACATTCTCAGCCATTCTTGTGAAGGTTTTTGGAATTCATACCCATAATCTATTCATACCTGAACCCATAAATAACTTAGAAGAAAAAGCTTCTTTGCTGATGGGAAATACAATTATTATCACATTTATTGTTGTATCAAATGTGGCATGGACAGATTACTTCTCAAATCCGATGAAGGTTTATGCAGGAATGGGGCTTAGTGTTGCTTGTATTATCTTTGTAGGGGCAATTGTTGGAAAGTTATTAGGTGGATTTCACACAAATACAAAGTAAATTACTCAAGAGGAGTTAGAAAATGCAAGGTAACATACTTTCACATCGTATAAATGAGGTTTTAGCAAAGCATGGGAAAGACTTTCAGGACATTATAGATCGAGTTTTCTCAACATCTCAAACATTAACTGTAGGTCAGTTAAAGTCAGGCAAAAAAAGTCATTCTGAACAGCAAGTTGTATCAGGAATTGGTACACAAAGTGATCTAGATGGAATCTGGAAATTACCACTCTTATCAAAACAAGAAGCAACAAGCATTGCATCAGCGCTTCTTATACGAGGTTTTCCAAATGCGTGGCTTAATATCTGTGGATACACTCAACTCAATGCACTTTATATAGCTCCATATGTAGCATACGCTGATCTCCCTCAAGGGAAGGGGCTTAGTGAATATGAAGCAGACATGGGAATCGCGCTATTGCGCTCCGCTGATGACCTCACAATGCAAGATAAAATCTGGGAAACTCTCTATCATCTACAAGATCAAAATGATTATCTCCACTTTCCTGATTTACCATGGTTGTACCCTCAATGGACTTTATCACTTGCAAAGAAAATCGAAATTGATTTAGGCACTTGGGGATACAAACCCGCTAGGGGTGGGAACAGATTGATAGCTCCTTCTAATAGACAAGATAATGAAAAGATCGAGGACGAATTAGAGAGGTTATTACGGATTGTAGATAGAATGTCGATACTTGACAATATACCTGACGATGGAAGACATCTCGTTTCAAGAAATATGTTTAGAGTACCAACAGTAAAGATGAGATATTATCTTCAAGATTTACTACGCAGTTGTGTATGGTATGCCGATGAGCAAAGACGTATTGATAAGCAAGCTCCCCCGCCAGATGATTTTCCATTTATGCAATTGATTGGTCATGATACAACTTTTGTGTTTCAGCAACATATTGTCTACTATATTCTTTATCCATTACTGGATGATACACAGTACGATGTATACCCAAATGATGATTATATTTTCGCAAGAAACAGGTCAGTTGACGAAGCTATCAAGTGTATCAACCATATAATAACAATATTTTCTGGTATAGATGGTGACATTAACACAACTACGTTTCCTACCAATGCCCAAGAACTATTAGATGTAAGTAATATGACAAGTTCGGACTTAGCTCAAAAAATAGATCAGATGGTAAAACCAGATCAATAAAATATTATTAGCAAGTACAAACGCTCGCTGAATATCCTTTCATCAGCAGATGTTCGTCATCTGAGTGTCAAAAAAACATTTAATAACAATACCTTTAATTAGATAGTTTCTTGCTACTAAGTGTTAGTCTTCCAGATATTTCCATTCAGCCCGCCGTTTCTTCAATTTCTGTTTCAATCCCTTTGTTGCCTGGAATCGGATATAAAACGAAATTCGTGAAGTCTTCATTACTTCCCCAGTTTGAATATTTCTTAACTGACCTGACTCCCCTTTTCTGACCCGTCGCTGTACTCCTAGCACACCGAGTTCACCAAGGCGAATCTCACCATCAGGTCGCGTAAGTTGGTCTTCAAAAATCTCCAGCATAATATCCACGACATGAGCCACTTCATCGCGTGAAAACTGGCGGCGAGTTAGCTTTGTTTTGCTAGCAATGAGATTAATTAACTCTGTTCGATTCATAGCGACTCAATAACCCCAATTGGTTTGACAACAACAGGACGTTTGGGCTTTTCAATGACGGGTGCAGGCGGTGTAATAGTCTCAACTTCATCTTCTTTTATTTCAACAGATGAGGCAGCAACTTTTGGTGGTAAATCAACAATCTCATGTTTGGCTTTCTCGCCATTTTTACGTTTATCACCACGTCCACGCCGCATAATCCGTTTTCTGGCTTTTTTAGGGTCAACTGCTTTAACTGCAACCTCGACATCCTTCCGTTCATAAATACGTGTCAAACGAGATAGGATGATGATATAAGTCGCATATTCAGCCGTCACATATCGTCCGAAGATGGTGCAGTTACCCTGCGGAGGGCGAACAATCTCATCAGGCGTTAGCAATTTACGTTGACGTTCTTGTGTTTTACCATCCTCAGTCGATTTACTTTTTGTGCCTGTTCCTGCTACATCCGAATAGTATTTTGCTGTTGACTGATCACATCCACCAAAGATAACTTGAAATGCCATACCAGCAAGCAATGTTGATGCACCATTGCGTCCATAAATATTCTCTAATTGTCCCATTGTCTGGCACGCTAGAATGAAGCTAATTCTGCGCTTCCGAACAAGATTCGCAAATTCAACCACTGAACTTAAATCACCTAATGCTGGAAATTCTTCAAGCACAAATTTAACGGGGAGAGGAAGTTGTCCGTCTTCTTGACCTTCACCAATGCTATCCAAGTCAAAAAGCATCTTTGTTAATACAGCCCCTAAGTAGGGAGCAATTACTCGACGCTCCGCACCTGGACATGCCAATACCAACACTGTTGGTCTGTCAGCATCTACCAGATCTTCAGCTCGAAAATCAGAGGCTTCGGTACTCGCTCGTATCGCTCCATCTGCCCACCCTGCAAGGGATGTGGCAAGCGTTGCTATGACATTGGTTGCGAACTTGCCATCTGAATCTACAACTGAATTAATAAATGAACCTGCCAGCCGTTGAGCATCATCATTAACTTCCCCTAACTTGGTTGCCATTTCTTTTGACTTACTAAAATCGCTATAGATACTGCCCACATTGTCATATCTCAACAGACATGCTGCTAAAAGATCTTGAGCAGATTTTGACCAGAAACCATCACTCCCTCCCCCATCTTTAGGAATTAGCACATCAGCAACTGACTTAGCTTGGCTAACGGTTTTAATACCCTTTGCCAGATTGAAGCGTGGCAATTTATCTGAGGTTGGGTCGTGGATAATGACACGATGCCCTGTAACACCTGCATATTGAATGATGCTTTTCCTAAGCTCCAATTGGGGGTCTGTTACAACTAAATTCTGTCTTAGCCGCATAGAATCATAGATGATCGGTAGAATCACACTTGAAGATTTACCACTACCTGGATTACCAATTGTGATAATGCCTCTTGCTGCATCTTCATCGCTTAAGGAAAATTTGTCGCCCAAATAAGTAAATTTGTTGGGGCTACTTTGATCGCCATGAAAACGTCCATAGAAGTTTATGCCACCCTTTTGATCTTTTCGGAATCGTTTGAATTCCTGAGGGGTTGCAAAGTGAGATGACCCGTGCATATCTTGCTTACGATTAATCCCTCGAAAACGATCCATCCATAGTCGAAGACCGCTCCCCTGTGCAGTTTGAGAGATGAGTAAAAAGTTGATAACAAAGATTGCGATCCCTGTAATGAGTGCAAATTGTATTGCACGACGTGTATCTATCGTTTCAGGACCGACGATAAATTGTAAAATTGCATTTGCTGTTTCTTGATCGCGGGGTGCGCGTTCAATAGCAGTTTCCCCAAGTAAGGTACTAGCAATACTGACAACGGCAAGTGTGGCAAACACAATCATCAAAAAACGAAAGGATGCAGCTGTTCGTGATGGTTTTCCACCATCTGCACTTGTACGAATACTCGCTCCCGCCGTGAGTAGGAATAAAACAAGCATCACCAGTGTTGCAATACCTGTTCCAATAGCGAGAAATGGTGCAACTCCTCTTGCTGTATGGAAAAGAAAATAGATCATATATCCACCTCAAATTCAATATTATAAATTCTCCGATGTATATATATTAACACATTATAGAATCTTGTATATCGAGACAGTTTAGTATCTTTAAGAGGATGGGTGTAGGGTATCAAAGCTATTGAGCCATCCCCACCGAAAATAAATCCTAAAGTTTCAAATGTATTGCAACATACCTAATTTTTTATCTAATCTATTGTGCCAATCCTCAAGGCTCACTCCCCCATTCGTGCTAGATATTAGGGTATTTTATTTCACGCCGAGGTCGAAACCCTCCATCCTTTGCTCCAATAGAGCGATTATATGTTTCTTGTGTTTTCGCCATTTTTATCTTCTTATGGCTAAAATATTCGATAATCTCAGGATAGGAGATAAATAGTTTTTAGAAGAGACGTGCGATTGGGAGGCTCCCAGTTGGGCGGTACTGAATATCATAAATTGGAGTTAGTAGATCGAGGCTTAATCCATGTCCATGTCAAATATCTCGGGCTGTGGTTCTGGGTCAATATCCATGCCATCATCCCTTGGTATTTCAAATCCAAGGTCGCGTAAATCTTCAATAATCTCTTCTAATTCATCTGAATGGGTCATATCATCATCGGGGATAACAAAGCCTAAATCTCGGTAGGCTTGTAAAATGTCTATTTCATCTTCAGAAAAGTCGTAGGCAGTCTCATCGGGGATCTCAAATCCAAGTTCTCTTGCAACGTCAACAACGTCTTCACGGGTATGTATCTCTGCATCTCCAGAAAAATCGAACCCCATTTCTTCTAGGTCACGAATTGGATTGGGTTCATCATCAGGTATGTCAAAACCAAGATCACGAAGGTCTTGAACTGGGTCACGATCATTGGCTTGCTCTAAACGCGCTTCATAGACTCTTTCCAGTAATTCTTCCGGTGGTTCAAGCCCTGTTGCTTCATATATATCTAACATCGCTTCATCTATATCACGTTGACTGGGATCGGGGATAATCTGTGATTTATCTAAATCAGCTTGCTTGAGTTCTGCTGTCAATTGCTCTAAGTCCTGATTTAACTCCTGAACACGCTCGACACCTAGCTCTCGCGTCCAAATACGTTCCATCTCCTCCGTGCTGACACGGTGCAGATCTTCGAGTTGTTCTTTATACACTTTATAGTTTTCCCTGTCTTGGGAAAAACCAGGTGTTGTAGCAGCTAAAACAACATGGCTGTGAACAAATTCTTTGTTCTCTTGTTCAATTCCCTCCGGGCGATCTGTTTTGACTTCCCCCTTATGAACAACAAAGGCATATTCTGCTTGAGGCAATCTCATTTCTTCAAACCATCTCTCGACAGTTGCATCTGTCAGTTCAGCCATGACAGCCATCCTCATATCAGGGGGTATGGCTGCCATAAATTCGACCTGCGGGGATAAAACCAGAGTCCGTGCGCCTACATCATTCTTGAGACCTGATGTTGCTAACTGGCTACAGCTTTGAGCGATACTATTATAGTTATCACCCAACCCCCTATCTTCCCAACGACGAATGGGGTCTCCATTTCCATCTCGCTGTTGAATGTGAGTATCTCGATCATCTCGATGCTGAAAATATTTCAACTTCCCTTTGAGATGATCTCCCTCTTTTTTGTATATGAACTTTAAATTTGAAATTACGCTTCTATCACTAATAGCCATACTTTATTTACATCCAACCATCATAAATCTGAGGATTCAGGTTTTTGTTTTTTAGCTGGATTCTTCTTTCGTAGCTCTTTGCGTTGTTGCTTATAGATAGCTTCATGGGCTGCCACTATTTTGAGAAGATCGCTAGTCACAGCAGTTTTATATAACTCGATTCTCACTTCATCTGCAACAAGAGGAGAAGCATTTTCATCTTCTTCAAGCAAATTAGTCAAGTTGGTCAATCCATCAGTGACCGCCAAAAGCTGAACTGCATTTGCTAGGCGTATTTCTTCCATAAGAGCATCTATTTTGTGATTCATTGTCCGAGAAAAGTGACGACGTGACCCAATCGCATCACTCTCATCTTCAATTGTGTGTTGAATACAATAACGGATCGTTTCTGAGCGACTCACAAAATTATGACGAACCCGCAAATCGTCTAACCATTTCGTCTCTTGGCTGGTGGTTCGAGTATAATGGCGATCCTCTTTTGTCATTGTCATGAGATATTCACCTCTTAATTCTCCTATATATGTATGTTGACAAATTATAACATAAAATCAATCACTCCGCTTTTAATACAAGATGTGCAGAATTTGTCTTGGCAATAGATATCATCGTACACAGGCTGTCTGTTGCTGTGCAGAATTTGTCTTCGCACAAATGTATTTGTGCAGTATCTGTCTCCTGCTGTGCACATTTTGTCTTCCAGAGAAATATCAATGTTCATAGCTTGTCTATTGCTGTGCAGAGTTTGTCTTGGCACAAATTTACCTGTACACAATGTGTCTCCTGCTGTGCACATTTTGTCTTTTGCCGAGCTAAGCTGATCACAAATTGTCTTTTTCAGTTCACAGATTGTCTTAATTACAATACATGGCGTTCACAAATTGTCTTTTCTTGTGCAGAATTTGTCTTTTTGGGGTGATTATTTCTCTCCTATGGCGCATGAAACAACACGCTATAACGTCCTTTCTTAAACGCCTTCAGGCGTGAGTCATTCAATTGTGGCGCATCATTCATCACGCTTTAGCGTGGTTTCTGCTCCCCGCAGGGGCAACGTGTTTATCGGTGCTACCTTCGGTAGAAAACGCACACGCGAATTTGGATGCGTAGCTCCATATTTCGTCGTGTCAAGCACATTCCACTGAGAATCAGATGGGTGCGTGCGTTTTTGGTGATGGCAAAGCCATCCCGAAGGTTGAAATAAGGTGCGTTGGATTGTTTACAATACTGCACCTGCGAAGCGGTTATCAATCACACATATGTCACAACGGATCAGATAATTGGAGTAAATCATCAAGAGTTAAAGCTTTGAATTGGGCGCGAATCCGTCGTCGTAATTCCGCGACTGACAAGTCACCTGATGGTTCACATACACGCCGTTTGGCATGTCCCCAATAAGGCTCAATCGGATTCAACCAAGGACTTTTTATGGGCAACCAATGCACCAATAACCGCACCTCACCCACCTGTTTGGCTTGCTGATTGTAAGTGCGTATCCAGTCACGAATGCGCTTCGAGCAATGCCAGGGTGCATTGTCCCAAATCAAAACCATAACCTTCTTGCCCAGTTGTTTGGCTTGCCGTAGTAAGCGCACAATCACCCACCACATCTGCTCGCTATTGGGATAACCCTGTGCAAAGTCCATCAGGATTTCTTGGCTCTCTTGACATAATGCCCCAAAACAAGCCACTGCCTTATCAGGCGTACTGCGCTTGAAGGCTTGCTGAATTAATTTGATGGGATGTAAGTTGTCTGACCAACCATAAGCATGAGGTTGAACAAACCGATGAAACCAACTTTCATCTTCTTCCAATAGCCACCACTGCTCGTTGTTTCGGGCTTGTTCCTTCAACCAATCTCGTCGCTTTTTTTACGCTTATACTGCTCATCAGGACTTTGAATGTGTCGTTTGGCTTTCTTCCAATTGAGCCCCAATTGATGCAGAGTTTCACCCACTGTATCTGAATGCACCAATCGATCGGTTAAGCCTTCTGTATAACTGACTTGCGCTAGTAACTGTAGTGTCCACATACTACTCTCACAACCAAAATCACGCGGACTTAGATGTACTATCGCTTTCAGTTGCTCACGGGCTTCATCTTTAAACGCTCTTTGGTCATCGGTGCGCGCGTTTGATTTGGGGTAGATGGCTTGAAACCCTTCTTGATTGAATCGCTGAATCACTTGACGAACCGTCTCATCGCTGTAGCCCACACGATCCGCTATAGCTTGCGCTTTCAAGTTTTCCTCAGCACTCATCAAGATGGCTTGGCTACGACGAACTACAACACCATTACCTGATTTTAGCTCGGCACGCAGACTCTCTCGTTCTTCTTCTGTGATTGATCTTACATATATTGGTCTCATGTTTCTATGAAACCACAATCCTTCTGATATTCCAAGTCACTGTTCCTTTACGACAATAAGATGACTCCCCTACTCGAAAGCTACAGCAAATAAGGTGCGTTAAATTTAAAAACATAAAAACACTTCAAATAAAAAAGAGTCCTTCAAAAGAACTCTCTTATCGAACCTCTAATCAAAAAGAATAATATCTTCTATTGCTCAACGACAGCTCGAATATTTCCATCACTTGCAATAGATCCACTTATTGTAAATCGCTGACCGACTTCATATTCAGCATCATCAACTTTATCTATTGTCCCAAATTGTTTGTCTGTTCTTGTACTGAATAAGGCTTTACGTTGTTTTCCATCCCATTCAAATTCTCGAACTTCCAACTCCATTGAACCCACCTGTTTCATATAACTCGCTACCCTTTTTTTTGCTCGGGTCGCAAATTGCTTACGTGCAGATTTAATCTTTGGTTTTTTAACATCCCAATCATCATAAAGAGGTAATCCTTCTGCCTCCGCCATGTAATCAAAGAAGTTTCTCCAGATGCCTCGAATTCCTATTGTCTTATTTGTAGTTGATTCTCTTTGAGGTGCGCGGTAACGAATCAATCCTTGTCCTGTTGGATCAGGCAAAATATCATCTAAGACTCCAATCTTCCTCATCTCCTCCATTGTCAATTGAGCAAAGCATGGGTCACGTAATCCATTTTCATTTTTAGGACCCATCAGCCATGCCACACCATCGTTGCCTGGACTCTCTCGCATATATACACTCGCTATCGACCCTAAAAGAACACGTCCTCTGTCTTCAGCTGATGTACGATGTAACTCATGAATAGCAACTTGACGGGCAGACTCCCAATCTTCTGCGGACATAGGTCGTCCTTCTTCCCTAGCTTGATTACGTATTTTATTTACTGCACCTGCATAACGCTGGTTCAATCTTGCTCCTGCATCCAGCAACTCAGGTCTTTCAAAGGTATAATCAAATAGAGCTTTTGGCGGGCGTGTCTCTCCAACCATCTCATCACGAATCCCTTTGACACGCTCCACATGGCTATTGATAGATTGCTCCACCCGATCTACCCAATGTGTGCCATCTGTGACCGCTGCTGCTTGAAAACGGGTACTCACCCTGTTAGCCAACAAATGTGGAATAGGAACTTGTTTATCTAAGAGTTCTTTCCGTTTTTCCCATACCCATGCTGAAACGTCACTCCCATCTGCACCGGTCTTTTTGAGGTCAATCACGTCTTCCAGTGGTGCAGGTCTTTCGGGCGGATGTGTACCATGTACAGCGCGATATACCATCTGGTAATTACACACTGACCCTAACAAGGCAGCGTTGACTTGTTCTCGCTCTGCGGCTTTTCGCATTGCCTCATGTAAAGGTGTTCCTCTTGTATCTGTGGGTCGATCATCTACTTGAGGATTCAGGTCAATTAATCCCCTATCCACAACTTCCAAGCGGTCTGCTCGTTCACTCAGCTTCCGCGAATCCCCTGCCGGATAAACCACATCACCCGATGTTGTATGCCACGGTAAGTTGGACGATTGGGCGTTCGGTTTCAACGTCACATACTCCCCTGCTTCATTCGGGGAACGCCACAATAACATTTTTTGCTCACCATCATGATCGGTAAATGGATGTACCCACATCGCATCATCGTTATCTGCACCCCCTAGGATATTGGCAACTCCCCAGCGGTCATTCATCGCTACGTTTGGGTTACCATAGGACGCGCTATCTTGCAGTTCGATCCAATCCTGATCATTCACCCAGGCTGTGCCTGTACTGGGGTCGATGAAGACTTCACCACGTTCAACCCCAACTGGCATATTCGCTCGTCGCCCAACCATGGATGGCATCACATAATACCGTCCACCAGGAATCGGCATTTTCAACTTACTATCAGGGTCAGTTAAGGTACTCACCCGATCCAGGTAGCTATTCATATAACTTTTTACAAAACTTCCCGACCAATTGATGTCACCGCCACTGGCGGCAAACTCACGTAATGCCCATTGCTGTAAATCTTCAACAGTCGTATTGCGGTCTATCTTTGCCATACCTGCTGCGATGTCACCGGTTTGTACTGATTGCTCGAACACTTGAAAGTCATCTTCCAGCCACTGCACCAATTGCTCGCCAGAAAAGAAGGGGCTGAGGTTGATAGCAGATTGTACATCCAGACGCATATGGTCATGACCATGAGGGAATTCAAATGCGACATAGCGTTTATCAGGGTCGGTTAATTTCACTTGCGTCTTTAAATCCTGCGGTATCACAAAGTCTGTGCCTAAGTTTTCACTCACCATGGCGTGACCTTTAAGTTGCCCTTCCTCGGTCATCAGCGTGAACTCAACTCGCTTGGCATGACGCAGCTCGCGGATTGTTTTGGCTCGTAACCGTTCATCCATATCAGCTGGCAACTGGGCAATCATTTTGGTCAGCATGTCACGACTCACCACACCTGCCCCATCCCATACTTTTTCAACCACATCGGGCGGTAGTTCATCTCCTGAACCTGTCCCCCATTCCACGATTGTCTCACCTGGATTATCGGGGTCAGGCACACGTTGAAATTTTGGTTGGCTCAGCTCGTAACTGATTGATACATCATCTGCATCAAACCATGCAGTTGCTGCCTGCGGGCGAAATAAACGCGATAGTCGCTTTGAGGTGGTGGT
>JAJRUL010000043.1 GCA_024277795.1 Candidatus Zixiibacteriota bacterium | reverse complement strand
TTTGTCCTGATGTACCTGCTTCTGATTCGCCCCCAGCGTAAAAAGCAGAAAGAGCACGAAAAAACTCTTTCTGAGTTAAAAAAAGGTGACAAAGTTGTAACCAGTAGCGGTTTATTTGGGACAATTTTTGCTATTGATGAAGAGCGCGGTAGAATAGTGCTCAAAATTGGCGAAAATACCAAGTTGGAGTTCCTGAAGAACTCGATAGCCGCTAAGGTTGAGAAATAGTTTAAGGAGCTATCGTGAGTGCGCGACCGATCGTCCAATATGGCGACCCGGTTCTGAGAGAAGTTGCTCAGGAAGTCGACAAAGTCGACTCGGGAATTAAAGATTTAGTGTCAGATATGACTGACACTCTGAAAGAGGCTCAAGGTCTAGGGCTTGCAGCGCCCCAGATCAGTGTATCAAAACGTGTTTTTATTGTCGATTTAACGGCTGTTGATCTAACTGCCGAACTCAAGGTTTTTATCAATCCTGAAATCATCGAAAAATATGGTGATGATATTGAAATGGAAGAGGGTTGTCTCTCGTTCCCTGGATTGTACCAGAAAATAGTCCGCCCATCTCAGGTAAAGATTAAGGCGACAGATATTGACGGGAACCAGTTTGAACTGGATGCCGACGGCATGCTTGCCCGTGTCATTCTACATGAGTATGACCACCTTGAGGGAGTTCTATATATCGACCATTTATCCGCCCTTTCCCGAACCCTGATAAAAGGGCGTCTGAAAAAATTAAAAGAGGTGTCATAATAACACCTCCATGCGGTACGTTTCCGCGCTGAGCCATCTTCTCTGTTTCGCAGTTGCCAATCAATTGGTGCGTTTTCACGAACCCAACACAAGATGCGTGTTATTTTTATGGGCACGCCTCGTTTTGCCTGCCCTACTTTAGCCACTCTGGCTGAGAGTCGGCATGATGTCGTCATGGTTGTAACACGACCTGATGAACGTGCAAAAAGAGGCAGAAAAATGGTGCCAACAGCAGTAAAACAGACGGCTTTAGACCATAGCCTCCCTGTACTTA
Source organism: Candidatus Zixiibacteriota bacterium (assembly GCA_024277795.1). Taxonomy (GTDB): domain Bacteria; phylum Zixibacteria; class MSB-5A5; order GN15; family FEB-12; genus JAJRUL01. Next base: position 15,837 of record JAJRUL010000043.1, on the reverse strand, counting down.
CTCCTGTGTCACTTAAAGACAAAGGTCTGCGTGAAAATCTGACTGAGCTTCAGGCTGATTTAATCGTTGTTGTAGCATTTAAAATACTACCCCGAGCGATTTTTACTCTGCCAAGATTAGGTTCAATGAATATCCATGCCTCCCTCTTGCCAAAATATCGGGGAGCCGCACCAATTAATTGGGCACTAATAAATGGAGAACGGGAAACAGGGCTGACCAGCTTTATCTTGGACAAGACAGTCGACACAGGGAATATCATTCTGCAGGAAAAAATTGCTATCGAACAAAATGAAAACTTCGATTCTCTTTATTCCCGTCTCTCTGATCACTCTGCAGGATTTGCCTTACGCTCAATTGACCTTTTGGAACAAAGCTCTTTCACACCATTCGAACAGAATCATGCTGAGGCAACCCCTGCACCCAAAATAACTGCTGAGAATGCCATGATTGATTTTGGATTCCCAGCTCATAACGTAGTTAATTTCGTACGCGGGTTAGCAACTATACCCGGTGCATACACATATTTCCGTAAACAGAAAGTGAAAATTTTGGCCTGCAAGGTTGCTGAACCTGTTGAGGCCAAGGAGGAGACCTCATCCCTTCCCCCCGGAACTTTGATCTGTCAAAAAGGCAGGTTGTTGGTACAATGTGCCAACTCAACGATCGAAATTCTGACAGTACTTCCACAAGGAAGAAAAATGATGGATGGACGCTCCTTTATCAACGGTCTAAGGCCAACAGAAAGTGAACAGTTCGGCCTTAGTGACTACCAAAAAAACTGAGCAATTATGAAAAAAGAAATTCTAATCAACTCAACTGAGTTTGAAAAACGAGTCGCGATCCTTGAGGACGGTATACTGGTGGAACTCCAAGTAGAACGACCTGACAATGATCGCATGGTGGGAGATATCTACAAAGGTATTATCAACACTGTTCTCCCTGGTATGCAGGCGGCTTTTGTCGATATCGGGATGCCACGAGCGGCATATCTGCATTCATCAGACATTGGCAAAGACTATAAGAGCAGATATGAAGAAGATGATGATGAAGAAGCACCAGCCGAGATTGTTCGTAAACGTCGCTTCGCGGCGATTGAATCTGTTCTCAAACCTAAGCAGGAAATCCTGGTTCAGGTCATAAAAGAACCGATTAGTACAAAAGGACCGAGAATCTCGTCTGAAATCTCTATCCCCGGACGCCATGTTGTTCTGGTGCCTGATGATGACCATATTAGAATGTCAAAACGAATCTCCAGTTGGGCGGAAAAACGCAGATTGCGTGAAATCATTGAACCGTTGCGCCCCGAAGGTTTCGGTCTCATTGTCAGAACTGAAGGCGAAGGGATGCAAGAGTCGGATTTCCGTGCAGATATTAAGCGTTTGCTGAAACTGTGGAACAGACTCAAGAAAAAGGCAGACACAACTCCCGCCCCTACGTTAATCCACAAAGAGGCGGACATGATAGTATCGATGATTCGCGATGTCTTCACCGAAGATGTTGAGCGGATCATTATTGATGATCGCTCTGATTATAAGCAAGTAGTAAGCTTTGCCAGGCAGGTTATGCCACAGTTAAAAAACCGAATAGAACTGTACAAAGGTGCAGAACCGCTTTTTGATCTGTATGATCTGGAAACAGAAATAGACAGGATGATTGACAACAAAGTCTGGCTACGTAAAGGTGCATCTTTGGTCATTGAACAAACTGAAGCAATGGTCACAATTGATGTCAATACGGGGCGTTTTGTAGGCAAGAAAGATCAGGAAACTACTATTCTACAAACAAATCTGCTTGCCGCTAAGGAGATCGCCCGACAGATACGCCTGAGGGATATTGGTGGTCTGCTTGTCTGTGATTTCATCGATATGTATAATCGTGATAATCGCAAAAAACTGTATGAAGAATTCAAGGCCTGCTTTCGTAATGATCGTGCCAAACGAGCAATCAATCCCGTTACTGAATTCGGTTTAGTTGAGATGACTCGCGAACGTGTTCGACCATCGCATCTGCATACAATATCAGATCCATGTCCGACGTGTGATGGTCGTGGCCGTATTCTCTCGAAAGCTACCATCGCCACAAAAATCGAACGTTGGTTCCTCCGTGCGAAAGCAGACGGCAAGTATGACCGTTTTAATCTTGTTGTCAGTCCGCATCTGGCAGAATTAATGTCCGATGGTGATACAAATCGTGTCAAAAGAGTAATGAAAATCCATAAGTTTAAGATAAATCTGGTACGAGATACAACTATTCCTGTCGAAGAGTTCCGTGTTTTTGATGCCGAAACAAATCAAAATATAAGTGAGAAGTATCAAGCATAGAAAGTAATGCAACAGTCTGGCTATCAAATAACGTATTGAGATTCACAAATAACTCTCAATTAACTCTGAGAGCATGAATAAATCGCTTGCGAAGGATACAAGAAAGCTGATACTATTTAATCAAGATGTCCATTCAATCAAGCATACGTAAAGAGATCGAAATCAAACTTGATCTCCAATCTTTTACAAACTACCTAAAATTAATCGGCTGTCTTGGACAAATCGACCGAAGAAATAGACACCTCAACGGTTTCTTTGACACCAAAGACAGAAGACTTTCCGAGCTTGGATGGGCATTTCGGGTAAGGGCAGAAGACAATCGAGGACTCGTCACAGCCAAAGGCAAGAATATTACAGATGGTTTAGCCGCTGTCCGTGAGGAGATTGAAGTCGATATCAGTCGTGGTAAGGCTCTTGAGATTTTACGACTCGGGAATGATGTCTTAGAGTTGGATGTACCGCCAACAGCTTTCATTCGGGAGCTTGTTGAGCATGCTAAGCTCTATAAAATACTCTCGTTTGAATGTAATCGTGAGATTAAGAGTTTTCGTCTGGGGGACAAAAACCGAATCTTTGAAGTAGATACGACTAACTTTACTGATGGCACTGTTGATTATGAATTAGAAGTCGAGATAGATGACCCCAAAGAGATTGAAATTGTCGGTGGGGACTTACAAAGCTTGTTTGCTTCTCTTGATATTCCTTTCATCCCGCAAAAACAGAGCAAATTTGCCCGAGCATTGAAGATTGAAGAAAAAGAATAGCTTTTCCCCGTATGAATTGATGACAAGCGACGACAATTGAGCACTTTTTCAAATCAGGTAGATATAGAAAAGAGCCGAATCACACCGGCTCTTTTCTCATAATCTCTTCAACCTTACAGATCAGAAAACTAACCAAAGAAATTCGCTGAAGCCACGTGCAGTGCCACCCGCAATAAAATCATCCTGATTATCCAATACTGCTATTTTTACCTTAACAGAATCAAGCACGCTTAAGTCTACATCATCAGCATAGGTTGTGTTCAATTTACGACAAAGCACAACCGTATACATATTAGTCAAACTGTCATACTTATCAACAGTCTTGATATCCCATCTACTCCCCCGTTCTGCTTCAGGGCGATCAGCAACACCGGGCTGTACTAACCAACCGGGGATCTTCTGACCTACCGTCCATCCACCTGTCAATGGGGGTGTTATCGGGACCGTATCGTTAAGGATCGGATCAATCTGCAAACGAACAGTGTCAGTACGATGTAGAATATTTGCATCAAATAATAGTTTGTATCCGGTGAACTCACTCGTATCAGCGGGGAAATAGGTCGGTTGATTGAATGTCGCCGGGTTAGTAACTACCGTTGAAATACTCGCGCTACCGGCTGAATCCAATACTGGCACTGTTGTCGCATCAGTCATTGTATAACCTGCTCCCATACCGGCTCCACCTGTTGAAAGCACTTTCCAATTCCAACCATCATAACCGCCGGCACCATCGCTAAACATGACATAGATTTGATCTTCTTCTGCGATCTGGTCATGAGAAAATTCGACCGGAGGACTTACTTTGGTCACGGCATAATAATCCGGATAGGCACTAAGTGTCGGATCAACCCATTGGAGGCGTAAATAGAGATTCCCACCAAATGTTGTCGCTTGCACCAATATATTTGTTGGGATCGACGATACTTTCCCCACAGAACCTTTTGGGAGATAGTCCGATCCCGCACCGACTGACAATGTCTCAGGAGTGATACCACCCCAAGTCCCTGCATCATCGGGATCTGTCAGTGAGGGAGCTGATGTTGCGGCAACCACTTGCAAGCTAGGAATAGTTGTCCCACCCCCGGTTGGCGGTTCTTCGTCATCACCACCACAGCCGATCAACAGCCCGAGCGATAAGAGTACTATCAGAGGTAATAACCTTTTCATAAAAAAATCTCCTGAAAAATTATGAGAATAGCCTTTGTATCAAAATACTAGATAAACCTGATTTGAAAAAGATATATTTCGAACTTATTTCCGTTTGATAATCATCATTGTAAAGTCATCATACACATGATCGGGACCTGCAAACTTCATCACTTCTTTATACACATGATCCGAAATCTCGATTGCCGATTTATCTCTATGTTTTGTAACTTGTTCTATCAACCTCTGCGGGCCAAATTGTTCACCTTTTCGATTGAACACTTCTGTGACTCCATCAGTATAAAAAACGACTGTATCCCCTTCCATAAGAAATATAGGTCGTTCTTCATACACAGCATTATGCGTAACCCCGAGAATCGGTCCTCCTTCGATCAAATACTCAACTTCTCCGTTGGCACGTATCAAAATTGGCCGATCATGTCCGCAATTGCAGAATGTTAAAATATGATTCCGTGAATCAAGCACAGAGTATACTGCGGTTACAAAATTGCCAGGTTTGATCGATTCAAAAAGCAGGTTATTCACTTTTCTGGCAATAGCTCGAATCGCATAATTATTCCGTATCTCAGCGATGAGGGATGCACGGAAAGAAGCCATAATCAAAGCGGCTGGTATCCCTTTACCTGAGACATCACCAATAGCAATACCTGTTTGCCCTTCAACAATATCTATAAAATCATAATAATCACCACCGACCTGACCTGAAGGTATATTCATCCCTGAGACATCATACCCGACAATAGTTGGATTTGTCGGCGGAAGAAAACTCTGTTGGATTTCACGAGCAACATTGAGTTGTTCTTCTATTTTTTTCCCTGAGAGAATTTTTTCGTGTAACCGTGCCCGCTCAACAGAGATCGCCGCTTGTGAGGCAAAGGTCAACATCAATGAGAGATCACTCTCTTCGTATGCGTCAAGTTCATCCGATTCAAGATTAAGAACACCAATAACTCGACCATCAAGTTGCATTGGGACGACTATTTCCGACCGAGTCGCCTCACGGGCTGAAACATAACGATCATCCTTCTCAACATCAGGAACAATAATTGGCTTACCATGCTCAACAACATACCCGATCAATCCCTGACCGATCTTGAGGTTAAGATCCTCCTCACGCTCAGGATCATACGACTGAGTGTAAATTGAGCCAATCTGCTTGTGTCCCTGATCGAGGAGAAAAACTCCACCCGCATCAAAACTGACAACCTGCTTGAGAGAAGACATTATTTTGCTGAGCACATCATCCAAATGCAACGTCTCAGATAACTCGATCCCTATTTCATAGAGTAGTTGTTTTTCGAGAGCTTCTCTTTTCAATTGCCGATAGAGTGCAGCATTGTCTATCGCAACTGCAATCTGATCACCAAGGCCAGTAAGAATATCAAGATCGGTTTCGTTGAATTCTTCTCCATCTTTGTTAATTGCCTCGATCACACCGATCATTTGCCCCTTTCCAATGAGCGGGACAGTCACCATTGATTGGAACTTAATATCTGTTTCCTCTTCGATTTCACAATCTACACGAGGATCATTTGAGGCATCATTGAGAAGAACTGGCTCTTTGTAGCGTGCAACCCAACCGACTAAGCCAGAGCCAAGCTCGCGGTTGAAATGTCTGACCTCGGCCTTGTCATGTTGCATGAAGCGGATTTTCATATCGGTGCGACGGTGATCGATCCTGAAAACCATTGCTGCCTCAGCATCGACTGCTTTAATAACAAGCCTGAGAACATGGGAAATCAATTCTTCATATTCAAGAGTAGAATTGAATGTTCGGGCAGCCTCAAGAAGTAGTTTCTCCATCCGCGTATGGTTTGAATGCTCATTCATTGTGACAAAGTACAACAGTAGTCTGTTTTGTCAATTGGTTTGGGACAGAGGGGCTATAACTATCTTGTTACTCACCTCTAAATCAGCGAGTAACCGGTTTTAGCTGAGGATACTTTTTTACCAAGAAGTTAACAACAGACGTATCAGCATCTTTGGATATTGCAGTAGATAATGCATTTCTTGCTTTGTCCACCTCACCGCTTGCAACATATACACCTGCAAGTCTCAGGTATGCTCCGACTGGGCCGTCAGGAATACGAATTGTCTTTTCAAGATACTCAATATATTTCCCCTTATTGTGCATCGATTGATAGACAGTTGCTAAGTTATATACTACAGTCCAACTACTAGGAATGGCCTTTTCAGCTTGAAGCAGGTGTTTTTCCGCTTGGTCAAGACGGCCAAGGTATACATCGCACATTCCGAGGTTTGCACGTACCTCTCCATTATACGGATTAAGACCGACTGCAATCTCCAAGCATACTGATGCTGTATCATATAGTTTAGCCTTCAAATAAGCAGCACCGAGATTCGACCATACATCAAAATAATCCGGATGCTTCAAGACAATAGCTTCATATCGACTTATTGCTTCAGGCAGTAGGCCTCTATCAGCAAAATTCCTTGCAATAAAGAACTCACGACGCTCGGGATAGGTATTCACCCATAATTCGAGTTCCTCTTCAGATTTCAGAGAATCCCCTTGTGCTTTGAAGTAGTTCACGAGCAACAAACCGGCATTTCGACCACGGGCACGATCTAATTTCATGTTATTCCTAAATTGCTGCAATCCATGTTCTGGAACCGCTCCGATACCGACTCGAGCGGTTAACGATATCACACCGAGAACAATCGCGTACGACGCAAGCTTCACTCCAAGTAAATTTGATTTCTTGTCGGAGAGAAAAAGTGAGAAAACGATCAGACTGAGAGGAACTGCAGCAAAAGAAAAGAGATCCCAGTCGCGGGGCATTCCAAGCTTTGGTTCAAAAATGAAAGCGATTAAAATACTACTACCTGTCAACAACAACAGAAAGATGCCTGCTGATGTTCGTACCCATCTCTTGCATTGTCTTCGCTTTAGCAGGAACAGCAATGGTAAACCCGGCACTAAAAGAACCAGCAGGTTCACAAAGTCAAGAAGATGGGCAAGTGAGAAAAGCGAGTAGCCGTCAATAGTAAACCGATTGTCAAACAGTGGAACAATTGCAAATCTTAAAAACATGTAATTTTTGAAGGCATAGGCAAGAATAACCAACCCTGCGAGTCCTAACAGAACTGCGATAAGAACTTTGGTCGCACTTTGCAGAGTTTTGATCTTGTCCCCAATCGTCGTTCTTCTAAACAGAACGTATATAGTAGGCAAGACAAGAACCGAACCAAAGACATGAAAAAACAAAACAAACACAAAGGCAGGAAAAATCCAGTATTTGGATATACGATTATCTACAGCAAGCAGACCGACCATCGCATAGATCAAGACTAAAAGAACAAACAGTGAGTAATTCTCTACATAGCCGAAGAAAAGTAGCATACAACCGCTAGTGATTATTACCAGAAAGCCTAGTATTCTCGTTCTTAGGTCTGACCATTGGCACCAAGCAAGAACTGCACTGACCAAAACAAATATTGCACCGCTAAAATATGAAACAACTTGGTAGGTAAGAAGGGCGTTTGAATCAGAAGAATCATCAAACATATCGTAGATAAAATTAGTAACCAAAACAGTGCCATAGTTTGTTTTCTTCAAAAAACCGGAGGATTGACTTAAAAGGGCAATAGCTTCGTAACCATCACCAAGAAAATGAGTCTGTGCTCTCAGGAGATAGAAAAGCGCTATTAGTACAATTGAAATCGCAGTCGTGATGAATATGTATCTTCGTTTATCCCGACTTGCTTGTTCTTCAACTGAATAGTTTGAAAGAAATCGTGCTAAAAATAGTCCCGATAGGCCAACAATAAGAATAAATGATCTTGCCCAGATAGGAAAGTACGCCCAACTGTTTATCCCCCATAACCGAAGATCAGGAAAGAATGAAACAATAAAATATGCCGCTACCATAATGACAAAGAAAAGATCTGTCCGATTAGCCTGCATCAAGCTCTCACCCTTTTTCATATTTCTCTCTCTTACCCCTCAACCTCAGCAATACGTGTATTGATATGATCCCAAACTTCCTGCCATGACGTATCAAAACCAGCCCTTTTGTATTCATCACGTGCACGTTTCAATAACTCCAAACCTTCGGTCTTGTTCCCATCACCTATCTCGCACTCACCTAAGTCCTCACACGCCTGACCGATTGCATTGTGGTTTTCAAGCCGTTCAGCCCATGCTAATACTGGTCGGAGCCATGTACGTGCTTCATCATATCTTCCAAGAAACCGAAGCGTCATTCCAATATGATAATCAGCGAAAAGTTTGGCTATCTCACCTGAAAATCTCCAGTGATATTCACGGGCTTTACGATAGCATTCAAGAGCAGATTCAAACTGTTTATTGTCCCAATATGTTCCGCCCATATTATTCCAAAGCGGACCGAGCCACTTTTCATCTCCGCTTGCCTCTGCGGCTTCTATCCCTCGTTTCCCCCATTCGATCTGTTCATCAAACGTATCAGCGACAATCGCGATCATGTGGGCAGCATCAACTGCGCGACCATATAAAGCTGAAACATTGCAGAATGTATACATCTGTTCAAACGTCGCTTTCGCCTTACGATTGTCACCGTCCTGCCATTGGAAACGCCCTTTAACTCCTAGATATCGCGACCATCCCAACGGATCTGACTCGTGTGCTTTTGCACCTGCCATCTCAAGAAACGGTCGTCCAGTCTCTTTTTCACCAAGCAGAAGATAGCACCGAGCAATCTGGGACAATGCTTCGACCTCAATCGGGTTGTTAAACTCTTTTTCAGCAACTGTTGCTGTCGTCTGATAGGATTCAAGTGCTGACTTATAGTCACGGCTCTGAAAGACGGAATCGGCTTCGGCAAGTAATGAGTCGGCAGTCGGCCTATTATATTCCACTACATTCATTCCTCTTGGTTTGATATCTATTGCTGATACAATAGAGGCACTACTAAGCACAATTGTGAGTATCAATATATACTTCATGATTTCTCCCGAAAGATATTGACAAATATAGCCAACAAATTGAGCCTGCAAAAGAGAAAAAGGGAAGATCGAAAACTGCCCCCCAGCTTTCCCTAGGACGACATAACGGTGAAGTACCCGTTCAATGTCATTAAATAGTTGCGACAGGTCTTGCAAAGTTGCTTTGGCGACTTTGTGTCATCACGAAGAGTGATAGTAACATGGATCTGATTTCCAATTGACCCGTATAACAGGTCAACCTATATTCAAAGCCAATGCCAAAGTGATTGGAAGAAACTGCCGATCCTGTAACCAATGGCTTATACATTACTAATAGTGAAAAGGACACAAAATATATGCGCGCGCTTATAACGGGAATGACTTGACAGGACGGTTCCTACCTCGCTGAACTACTGCTGGAAAAAGGGTATGAAGTTATCGGTATGGTCAGACGGTCATCGACTGAAACTTTTGAGAGAATAGACCATATCAAAAAAGAGATCACACTCGTTCAAGCAGACCTGCTGGATCAGTTATCAATTGTCCGTATTATGGCCGAGCACAGCCCTGACGAAGTATATAATCTGGCGGCGCAATCATTTGTACCCGCAAGCTGGGCACAGCCCGTTTTGACAGGTGAATTTGATGCTATCGGTGTCACGAAGATGCTTGAAGCAATTCGCCTTGTTGATAAAGATATTAAGTTCTATCAAGCATCCTCATCAGAAATGTTTGGTAAAGTCCGCGAGGTTCCTCAAACTGAGAATACACCGTTCTATCCTCGCTCACCGTATGGTGTAGCTAAAGTATATGGTCACTGGATAACAGTAAATTATCGCGAGAGCTTTGACATTCACGCCTCATCAGGAATCCTATTCAATCATGAATCGCCACGTCGCGGTCTTGAATTTGTAACACGTAAGATAACTGATGGCGTTGCTCGCATTAAACTCGGAATGGCAAAACAATTAGCACTCGGTAATCTCGATTCAAAACGGGACTGGGGCTTTGCAGGAGATTATGTCAAAGCAATGTGGTTGATGCTTCAACAAGATAAACCCGGGGATTATGTCATCTGTGCAGGGAAAACGCACTCAGTGGAAGAGTTTGTATCGTATGCGTTCAACCATGTCGGCTTAAACTACAAAGACTATGTCGTAACTGATCCGCGTTTTGTTCGACCTGCTGAGGTCGATCTCTTGATTGGTGATCCATCATTAGCAAAGAAAGAACTCGGTTGGGAACCGTCGGTGAGCTTTGAAGAGCTTGTTGCTATGATGGTCGATGCCGACCTCAAAGGCTTGACTGACGCAAAATAGCAGATGAAAAAGCAGGTTGCATTCATAACAGGTATCGCCGGTTTTGCAGGTTCTTGGTTGGCTGAAGAATTGCTCAACTATGACTATCGGGTATGTGGTACGATTTTGCCGGGGGAATCAACTGAGAATATAGAGCATATCATTGATTGTCTTACATTATCTGAACTTGATATAACCAATCGCACTCAGGCGGTCAAAACTGTTGCAAAAGTCAAACCTGACTTTCTCTTTCATCTTGCCGCAATGGCCTCGGTTGGACAATCATTCAGCAAAGTACAACTGACTTTTGATGTAAATATCAACGGCACTCTAAATATGTTGGAATCGGCACACGCATTTGGAAAACTCCGAAAATTCATCTTTGTCAGTTCTCCTGATTGCTATGGCATTTTCTCTCCCAAAAATAAGTTGATCGATGAAGAACAACCGCTCAATCCGACCTCTCCATACGGCATATCCAAAGCAACAGCAGAACAGTTGAGCCTTTTCTTTTACCGTCAACACAACCTTCCCGTAACAGTAGCGCGATCGTTCAATCATAGTGGTCCGAGACAAAGTGAAACGTTTGTTATCCCATCATTTGCATCTCAGGTTGCTTCTATCGAATTAGGATTGCACAGACCTGCGATGAAAGTTGGTGATCTTTCAGCCAAGAGAGATATCTCAGATGTTCGTGATATTGTGCGTGGATATCGTCTTTTAGGAGAGAAAGGGAAAACTGGCAAAGTCTACCAGCTTTGTTCCGGACGTGCAGTAAAGATTGAAACAATCCTCAATACTTTGCTTGGTTTTTCATCAAAAACCATCGACGTTCAGACCGATCCGACCAGATTAAGAAAAAACGACATCCCTGTTTTGAGAGGTTCAAACAAAAGGGCTGGTAAAGAGGTTGGTTTCTTGACCCGATACACTTTAAAGACGACATTGCATGATACTTTCATATATTGGAAAAAACGCCTCTCCGAGGTAAAGAAATAGAAGACCGGAGAATGTATTATTATGGCCTCAAAGCCAAAAGCTAAAAACGACAGTTACTCACGTCTACGGACAAAGATTCAAAATCGCACGGCCAAAGTCGCAGTAATCGGTCTCGGTTATGTTGGTCTGCCTCTTTCAGTCGAATTGGCAAAAGCGGGATTCGATGTTACAGGGTTTGATGTCAATAAGAAGAAGATCAAACTGCTCAATAGCGGTAAGTCCGATATCGATGACATCCCTCATCATCAAGTAAAAGAGATGGTCGACTCCGGTCATTTCAAAGCAACAGATGACCCAAAACGGATGCGTGATATTGATACAATTTCAATCTGTGTCCCTACCCCGTTGTCGAAAACAAAAGACCCGGATGTCAGCTACATCTTGTCTGCCGTCAACTGGGTCAAACCATATATGAAAAAAGGAACATTGGTTGTTCTCGAATCAACGACCTATCCAGGAACTACAGAAGAACTAATCCTTACCCTTCTTCAAAATGGTAAGATGAAGGTTGGAGTGGACTTCTTTTTGGCTTTCTCTCCTGAGCGAGTCGACCCGGGAAATGCTACGTATACTACACATAATACGCCTAGAGTCGTCGGTGGTATAACTCCCAAGTGTACTGCAATTGCAAAGGTGTTTTATGAACAAAGTATACCGAACATTCATGCAGTCTCCTCTACACAAGCCGCTGAAATGGTTAAGCTCCTTGAAAATACATTCCGTGCGGTAAACATTGGGTTAGTCAATGAAGTTGCTCTAATGTGTGATCGTCTCAATCTGGATGTCTGGGAAGTTATTGATGCCGCGGCCACCAAACCGTTCGGCTTTATGAAATTCTATCCAGGACCTGGACTTGGCGGTCATTGTATTCCGATCGACCCTCATTATCTGTCATGGAAGCTGAAATCGTTGAACTATTATGCCCGTTTCATTGAAATGGCTGGTGAGATCAATTCATCGATGCCTGAATATGTCGTTGAGCGAATCAACAGCCTGCTGAACGAAAAGTTTGCTAAAGCTGTAAATAAGTCCAATATCGTCGTTCTTGGAGTCGCCTATAAACCTGATATCAAAGATGTTAGAGAGTCACCAGCTCTTGATGTTATGGCCTTATTGGAAGAACGCGGAGCAAAAGTCTCATATAATGATCCATTTGTTCCCTCACTCCGTTTGAATAAAAGCGAACGAAAATCAAAGAAACTTACACCTGCTCTATTAAAAAAGGCTGATATTGTCGTTATTCTGACTCATCATTCAGATTATGACTACCAATGGATCGTAGATAATTCCAGAGCTATATTTGATACGCGAAATGCTACTAGAAAAGTCCGAAAAGGACGAAATCGTATCGAATTATTGTAAGTAATCAACCAGATTAGACCAAAGACCCGATTTTTCGGGTCTTTTTTTTGCCTCGTACCTCCCTGTAGCATAACTGTAAATTGCCGATATAGAAGAAGAATCGGTAGAAATAATATGACACAAACAATTCAGACAGAAAATCGCCTGAGCGACATAAAACTTATCCTCCGTGATCTCCTCAAAGTCATTAAGGTAGTCACAATGTATCCGGAAAATAATTCTCTTCCCGAATCATTGCGTCGATCTTTCTGTGAACGAATGTTTAATTTGATTGATGAGTTTGACGGCATCAATTTTGCCTTCGAGCATGATGAAGTCATCTATGAACACGAAGTTGCCTTTAAAGAAAAGTCCAAAGAAGATAACCTTGCAGGCTTGTTTTTTGGAGCAGGTATTTCTGAGCTGATTTTTAAGCCAACAACTTCTGAACAAGAGATCGACAAATTTCTCTCAACAATCAAAGCCTTTCTCAATTCCAATACTCCCGATCGAGATCTCGTAGCCCAACTTTGGGAGGCGGATCTGCAAGGAATCGAGATAAGAACCATTGAAGATATTTCGATGTCAGAATTCGAAAACGAACTAAAATCACAAGAGTTCCTTTCGGCAGATGATTCCCGTCGTTTGAATATGAGTCAGCTCAGAGTTGGTGAGATTGATAGTTATGATTCGATATTCTTTGATTCTGCAGACGAGTCAAATGAGGGGAACTCTCTGTTTGATATCAACCCGCAAGAAACGGATGAATACAAAACTGATCAAGCCGTGGAAGCAATGGGCTACTCGGATATCACCGCTTCTTCTCCTTCTCGTCCTGATACTGCTTTAATCCTCAATGATGAATACCGTCTCTCAGAAGAAGAACAGACAATTATTAAAAAATTGCTGGAAAATGATGCGGGATTTGACCTCTGGGAATCGACCGCAAATCTTATTAAAGAGATGCTCCTTCAAGAAGAGGAAATGAGCTCATTTTATGAGACCGTAACAATAAGTGAAAAAGTTATAAGTGAATTCGTTCGTTCAGGGCAACTAAGTTTTGCAGGAGATCTGCTCAGTTTTCTTGGTGAACTTCGTGATCGCATTGCTAGCGATCGTCCTCTGTGGGCTGAACGACTCACAGATGCACGTATGACAGCAGGATCCAGAGAGAGACTTCACATTCTGGCAACAGCATTAAATGAACAAGAAAGCATCTCTGTCGGAGAACTGACAAGATTCCTCGCTCATTTTGATTGGCAGGCGCTTTCAGCAATGGCTGACCTGTTGGGTGAATTGCAACATCGCCATCATCGTGAAGGGTTACGTGACTTCCTCATGGAAAAGGGGAAAGACAATCCTGATCTGCTTTCAAAAGGCCTCTATGACAAAAGATGGTATGTTGTACGTAATACTGTTACGATCCTTGCAAAGATAGGAGATGATCGTTGTCTACACCTGCTCAAGGACGCATCATTTCACGAAGACAAGCGCGTTCGTTTTGAAGTTGTTAAATCGTTAGCACAATGTACAAACCCAAAGGCATTGGAGTTCTATAAGATTGCTGTTCTGGATAAGGATGCACAGGTACGTCGCGAGGCAGTCAATCGACTCAAAGTCGCCCGTGGTCCCGAAGCATTTAGAATAATAGCAGAAACGATCAACCATAAAGACTTTGTGAAGCTCGACCACTCCGATCAATCTTCCCTTTTCATAGCGTTCTCTGTTTTGGGAGGTGATCGAGCAGTTACATATCTGTGTAGCTTAATCCTCCGCTATAATTTTATGCGCAATTCAACAATAGCTTTCTATCGCCGAATAGCTTTTGAGGCTCTTGCCCACAATAGAGGTGAGCGTGCTCGGAAAATGCTAAAAAAACTTGCTTCCAACTGGCGTCCTGATATTAAACGTCAAGCCCAGAAAGCTCTACGTGCACAGCAGGAGTTGATTAGTAGAGGTATGAGATGACAACAGCAAGCCAAACCAGACATAGCGCACTCGGATCAGAAATAGACGAAAAAATCCTCACTACCTTTTTTGCACTCTATAAGAATGCAAGGATATTTGAAGCTAACAATCCAACTTTTATCAATCAATGTCAGCACCTCTACGAAATGTTCGCACCTACGTTTGACAAAGGTGAAGACTGCGAAATAAAAGCGTACAACAATCGACATTTCGTTAACGAAAAATTCGTTCATGTTGACCATGTCAAGAACCCAGGTGCAATAGAAATTGTTGAAGAATGGTCACAACTTGATATTGGCGGAGTTCGGTTCTCTGCTGGGATCAGTCCGCAGGATATTGAAAAGTTCTTTATGTTCATGGCACAGGTAAAACCGTACTCCGGTACGTTTGAGAGTATAGGTCGTGAATTTCGTGAGAAAAATAAGGTTTCGATAGTACTCCTTGAAAAACCAGACCTAGACGAAGACGATGCCCCTGAATCAAAGGAAGAACAACGAAAAGCATTCAGGCAGGCGGCACGTGGAATGTTTTTCAAATCCCTCACCACCGTTGAATCAATCATGTCAGGAGCGGCTGATGATCAAGAAATCTCGCTTTCAAAAGCGAGACGAGTAGTGCATTCTCTCATTGATCATATTATGCGGGACAAATCATCACTTATGGAATTGGCAACGATTAAAGATTTTGATGACTATACGTATGCCCATTCAACTAACGTTTCTGTCTATTCGCTTACCCTCGGTGCACAACTTGGAATGGATCGTCCTCGCCTCTCTCGGCTCGGTTTTTCCGCCCTCTTTCATGACATTGGAAAAGTAAAACTTCCGAAAGATCTCATCAATAAACCTGATGCCTATGATGAAAATGATTGGCGACAGATGCAACTGCATCCTCATCTCGGAGCAAAGACTATTCTGCGAAACATGAAAATTGATGAATTCACTGCTCGCGCCGCACGGGGTGCCTTTGAACACCATATCAACTCCGATTTTACAGGATATCCGCGTTTACTGTACAAAGAACGTGAGCCAAATCTGTTCTCCAAAATAATTA
>JAJRUL010000042.1 GCA_024277795.1 Candidatus Zixiibacteriota bacterium | reverse complement strand
TGAAGCTGCTGATCGTATAGAGAGAAAGTGGCTGTTGATATATGCCCAATACTTTCGTGCTACCGCTTTTGTCGTAATGGCACTTTCAGTATATTATGGATGGGGGTTATGGCCTACTGCGCTTTCGCTGTTGGTCAATTCGATCTTTGGTGCGGTCTTTCAACCTGCGGCTAACGCCATAGTTGCGGACATTCTCCCTGAGGAAAAGCGAATCGAAGGGTACGCGATTACTCGATCTGCAGGAAATTTGGGTTGGGCTGCTGGGCCTGCAGTAGGTGGTTTCCTTGCCATGTCTTCTTTTTCATCGTTATTTGTCCTTTCTGCAGTAGTGACGTTGTGTTCAGGGTTAGTCTTTCATCTTTTTCTCAAACCACCTGCAATTACAAAGAATATGGATAGGTTTCACTTCTCTGATTTGATTGCTGTACGACATGACAAGACGATGGCTTTTCATGTGTTTCTCATCTTTGTCCTTTATCTAGTTGTGGCACAGCTTATGGTACCTTTTTCTGTTTATGCTGTTGATTGGTTGAATATAACTAAGACAGATCTTGGGTATCTTTATAGTCTTAACGGGTTGTTAGTTGTCGCGTTGCAATTACCGATGACGCGAATGTTGTCAAAAAAGAGTTTAACATCACAGCTATCCTTGGGAGCATTGTTCTATTTTATTGGCTATGGATTAGTCGGATGGTTCACTAGTTATGGTTTTTTAATCATGGCTTTTACTATTGTAACTGTTGGTGAGGTTATGATGTCACCACCATCATTAACGCTTAGTTCAAGATTGGCCCCAAAAGGAAGAATGGGGAGATACATGGGGATTCATGGTTTCTTCGTTGCTTCCGGTTGGTCTTTAGGGCCGCTCTATGGTGGGGTCATTCTAGATCACTTAGGGGGGCATCCTGGGGTTGCATGGTTGACGATCTCTTCAATCGCACTTATTACATCGGTTGGGTACCTTTTCGTTCGTCGAAGGCTATCCATGCAGGTCAATTTGCCGGAATTTGTTGCAGAATAATATCAGATATATCTGTTTTATGAACTAACGGATAAGAGCAAACTTGCCTATTTGAGTTCGTTCTGCAGATTCGATTACAAAGTAATAGAGTCCAGATACTGCCGATTGTGTGTTGCGAGTAATCAAATCCCATTCATTATGAGATGATTGAGGACTTCCTGCAGGTTTATTATGGTCGATTTCTTTAATCAAATCACCGTCGAGAGAATAAATCCTGATAGTACATTCATTGGGCAAGTTTGCAAAGTGAAGGCTCCGGACTCTATCATTGGTGCGATCTGGTTGTTGCCGTCCTTCATATCCCAATTCACGGTAGTTTACATCAAGCCGATACGGATTTGGATAGACATAGGCATCAAGGTTTTCAGCAACAACTTCGCTTGCCGATAGTTGCGGATACTCTACAATCATATTGTTAGTTGGGCTTGACTCAAGAGGTGGTAGGTCAGTTACTGGAGATCCAAAATCAAATGAAGTTACCGCAACATAATACGGGATAGAGGATAGCAAGTTATCTATAACGAATTCATACTCATAATACTTTGGTAAGGGGCGATCGTAATCATATACGAGCTCATTTTCACGCCATTCATTTTCATTTGTCGATGGTTTTGGCATCAGAGGATAGACTTTATGAATCCCGTTAGCAGATAAACTGGAAAAGTTGAAATCTTGTGGTTCAAAAAAGTATTGCTCGCCATCGAATGAGTAAGGACGGGTTCGTGAGTAGGCGAGAGGTTCGAATTCAGGATCGCCAAAGAGCTGGCGTAGTGAATCTAAAGTGAACGGAATTTCTTCGAGAACCCATTCTACATTTGTCGATGTGACCTGTTTTAAGCGGAATCTGTTGTAGTCTTCTTTGTCATAAGAGGATAAAAGTGAAAAAGAATTCGGACGATTATCTCGTCCAATGTAAATCCGATATCCTTCAAAGTCGATTGCCCTTAAGAAAATGTCAGGAGTATTTTCAGAATGGTATCCATTCCAACGGACGATCAATTTGCCGTTCTCTGGAATTATTCTCAACTTGGGAGCCGGGGGAGGGCCTGCACCTTTGAAGTCAGGGACACCATCTCCTTCATACCAAAATGTATCGGCTAAGGTCGGCAGATAATCACCAAGCCCACTTGAATCAATCAATGTTGACTCAATAATACAGACACGAAACTTTCCGAAGTAGCCATCATCATCAGTATCGACTCCGGGGTTGTCATATACCCAAGAAGCCCATCGAGAGTTTGAAGCTAAATTTGAAAAATCTAAACTATTATAGTACACATCTGGATTCTGAGGATCAAAGAGGTTTTCAAAATCACCGGGTTGTTGATGCAAGTTTTCACCTCCCACCCAAGCAAAAGAAATCGGTAGTTTCTGACCGGGAGAGATGTCAAACGGTCCGAAAGAGAGCAGATACCTGCAGTCAAAACCGTGGGCAATATCATTCGCATTGTCAGGAGGGGGGCGCCAGCCTTGACGAGTATGGTCAAGAGCGGAGTAGATGAGATCGTAATCAAACTCCTTATGTTTCATGATGTAGTATTTATTCTTGTCACCCTCTGGTGTTCCCATGCGTGCTCCAAAGTTACGATAAGGATCTTCTTCGCTGTGTAACTGTCGTGGTCCAAAATCAAGAGTAGCGTTGCTGTAGTTTATTATCCACCAGTTGTAAGAGATATTCAGCTCCTCAGCAGGAGTACGTACGACTCTAACACCAACAGCTCCACGAGTCGACTTTTCATTCCAGACACCATTTTCAGGATCGCCGTCATTGTCAGCATGGTAAGCTATATTGATTGTATCAATAAAACCGCAACCTTCCGGTGCAGGATGGGTTGGGTAGAATCCGACAATGTCATCATTCCAACCGTCGGGATTGTTGCGAGTTACATGCCAGACATCACCGTCTGCGTAGATACCCAAATAGACATCCTTGAGGACCTTATTGCCTATATTCTCAACGCGATAATCAAATAAAATAAAGTCATCAGCATAAGAATAACTCCAAGCCATTGATCGCTGTTCTACTTTGATGCCGAGGGGAATATGCTGACTATTGTCAAATGGATCAGCGAGTACAATATTTGGATCCTTTAGTGTATCAGTATATTCACAGTAGATATCTTCTTCGGAAAAAGCATCAGGTGAGTATCTTTGGCTATTTATGTCAATTGATCCATACTCAAACTCATCAAATGGCGGAACATCAGGCCACAGCTCGCGAGTAGTATAGAAGTCTTCATTGCCGACAGATACAAGCGTATCACGGCCGACGACTGCACCGACCCAAATGGCGGCAACCCACAAGTATACTAAGTCACTATTCTTTGGGTAGATACAGGATGGTATATTTTCACCAGTAAATGGATCTGCAATAGATCCGCCTAGCGTACCAAATGTACCGTTATTCGCAATAGCCAGTTGTATATTTCCACGATTGTGAGCAGTATATGATACATTGACAGTAGCTGTTGAAAGTGGTGGAAATCCTCTGCCACGTATAATCGTCTTGGGATTTATAATCTCTCGTGTATGTCCAATGTTAGAGCAAAGAAAGATAGCTAAGATAATGAACACACGAAAACAAGGACGTGCATGGTAACGAGAGCAATTCAAAATACGCAATTTCACCTCGTTACATAATGATGACTATTTTGCCAATCTGGGTTTCGCGATCTTCAGATTCAACAGTCCAGTAGTACAGACCTGAAACAACAAGTTGAGTGTTTCTGGTTATCAGATTCCAGCTGTCATGTGATGAGTTCGGATCGCTTTTCGGGATATCATGTTCAATTTCTCTGACTAGATCACCGTCGATTGTGAAGATTCTGATTGTACACTTTGCTGGTAAGTTGCCAAACTGTATTCTTCTTACACGGTCATTAGGTCGGTCTATGTCAGTTCGACCTTCAAAACCGAGTTTGCGATAGTCAGCATCAATCCTGTACGGATTTGGCCATACTGTGACCTTTTTATCTTTATCTGCTGTTTCATCATCAGTAATCATCGGATAGGCATGTTTGGCACCTACAGTTACTGAAGTTTCCAGAGATGGCAGGCCTGATTGCGGAGAACCGAAGTCAAAAGCTGTAACATTGATCCAATATGGGACAGTAGGGAGTAAGTTTTCTATCACATATTCATATTCGAAATACTTGAAGTACCCATCTTCTGTCAGTTCTTCGGGCAAAGCATCTTCGGGTATGATAGTAGAGGGGAATGGTTGATCGGGATATAGTTTACGTAGCTTTCCCGGTTGCCCAAGTTCTGATACATTGAAATCTTGAGGCTGGAAGAAGAAGAGTGAATCAGGAAAAAGCGGATGCGTATATGGTCTGAGGCGAGTATATCTTTCAGGATTGAAATCTATATCATTGCAGGAGTCTCCATAGAGACAACGCAATTGCTCAGGAGTGAAGGGAGCGTCTTTGAGATCCCACAAGTTTCGTGCAGAGTCCCAAACCCATTTGTTGTAGTCCTCAACATCATAGGAGGTTACTGTACTAAAGCTTGTAGTACGATCATCACGTCCTATATATATTCTATATCCTTCAAAATCCTTAATCCCAGAAAAAACATCTTTGGTTGTTTCAGACAAAAAGCCATTGAATCGTATTCGTATGCTGTTTTTTTCAGGTTTGAGCCAAAAGACAGGTGCAGGAGGTGGTGATGCCCCTCTGAAATCGGGGACACCGTCTCCTTCATACCACTGTGTATCAGTAATAACAGGTGTATATCCTCCACCAACTACGTTTGAATCGAGTATTGACTCCAATACACAGACCCTAAACTTCCCCGCATAACCATCACCATCAGTATCAACTCCAGGGTTGTCGTATATCCAGCCAGCCCATGTAGAGTTGTGCCCGAGATCATCAAAGTTGAGATTTGCATAAAAAGCTTCAGGATTGTCAGGAAGGTTGTCGATATTGCCATGAACAGAATGGAGGTCTTCTCCGCCAAGATAAGCTATGGATAGGGGTAGTTTTTGACCTGGTTCAATGTCAAAAGGGCCAAATGAGAGGAGATAGCGCGTGTCCAACCCTCGTGCCCACTCACCTACAAAGTCCTGATTCGGGTAGAGCCACAATGTATCATTTGGTTGAATGGATGCAACACGAGCTTGATCATAATCAAATTCACGGTTACGCATGATGTAGTACTTGTTTTCATCACCTTCAGGTGTTCCCAGCCCGCCAGTACCGAAATCTCGGAATTCTTCTTTTAATCTGCCCACTTCGCTTCGTTCACGCGGGCCGAAGTCAACCGCATTAGACCCGGAACTGATCCACCAGTTGAAAGAAACATCAAGTGATTCAGCAGGAGTACGGACAATGCGAGTAGCGGTTACATCAGGTGCGGGATTCTGAATACCTAGGTCACCGTCGCCGTCAGCTAACCAGGCAACATTTACGGTGTCGACGTATTCGCAATTAGAGAAGGTAACAGGTATTGTTTGGAGGAAACCGGTGATATCATCAGAGTATCCTCCCGTATTATCACAGTCAAAGCACACGTCACCATCGACATAAATACCCATGTAAACGCTTTTGAGAGTGTGCAACCCTATATTGGTAATACGGTAGTCAAAAAGGATAAAGTCCTCAGCGTATGCATATGACCAAGCATAGGAATTCTGGTTCACTTCTATATGTAATGGAATATGTCTCCCTTCTATTGAGCTTAAACCTGTTGTGAACGTATCGGTATATGTACATATGAAATCTTCTTCAGAGACTGCACCTTCATACTCTGGCTTAGAGGGGTCAACAATCGAACGTTTGATCATGTCACCGAATGGTGAGACATCAGGGTATAATTCTCTGTTAAATGACCAACCATCAGCACCAACTGAGACGAGAGTATCTCGTCCTACTACAGCACCAATCCAGAATGCGCCTGCGTATAAGTATTCTACACGACTTCCTTTTGGGTACTCACATGATGGTACGGAGAGGTTTGAAAAACAGTCGCCAGACGAACCGATAGAGAACCCGTTTCCAAAAGTACCGTTGTTGTTGATGGCCAGAAGAATCTTTCCAACTCGGTGTGCGGCAACACAATGAGCCAACGCTTGGGTGGCTAAAGCACCTTGGCCGTTTCGTCCGTGTCCACTACCATATTGAGTTCGAGCGTTGATATTTGTGCCTGAAATTATAACTAACAAGGCGAGGGCAAATGAAAAAGTTCTTTTCGATATGTTCACGTGTGACATCATCCTATATCTTCAAATTCCTCATTATATATCAAGACGTTTGATACTTTGTATCTGTGTAATCAGAATAATCGTATCGAGTCAGGATAATGATATAAGTTCAATAATAACGTTAATTTAGGGGATGGCGCAAGAGTTTTTGGAGATGATTGTTTTTTTGAAAAAGCCCTGCATATTGCAGGGCTTTTGTCTGTACATAATCTAAGAGACTAATTGCAACCGCACGGAGGAGTTCCGCCTTGGAAGAGATACTGAACCAAGTATGTAACATCATTAACATCGACTGCACCGCTACAATTCACATCTGCCAGAGCTAGGGGAATTGGGGCTATCCCACCCTGAAAGAGGTATTCAACCAGATATGTTAGATCGCCAACTGTAACTCCCGGTGTAAAGATATCAAAGTCGCCAGTAGGGAAGCATACAGAAACTGTTGATGCTGTAAAGATAGGGGTGTAGCTCATTAATGTACCAAGATATCTAGGTGCATAGGTGCTGAACCCAGACATATCAATAACAGTTGTATCTGAAATTGAATTCGACCCGTTTATCGTAAACGTTATTTTCAAGAGGTCACCTTCTCCAGGTGGAAGGTCATTTGAAGTACCATCTGTCGTTGCAGTGAGTTTGAAAGCTGTTCGTTTGAGTCCTGATGAATAGTAATATTGCGAGACGCTTTGGAAGTAATCCGTCCGACAGCCTGCTGTGCTGTATGAGATATAGTCGAGGTCGAGGTTCCCTGAGTAATCAATAGGTATTTCAATAGTACGTAATGGGATACTGTTTCGCCCTCGAATGACAACCTCAATTTGTGTTGCCAACTGCCCTTCCGAATCAAGTGAGATTAAGCTGTCAGCCAGAGCAATAATATAACCATTCTTACCAGTAGCACGGATATCTCCAGCGGCATCAATTTGTAAGCTAACATCAAAGATCCCATTGGTTGAATATGTATGAGTTGGGTTTTGGACACTTCCTGAACTACCATCACCGAAATCCCATGTCCAAGTATCAACTGCAAGTCCTGAAGAGGCTGTGAAGTTTACATCAAAAGGAACCCATCCTACATTCGTGTCGGCAAAGAATGATACTCCTACAACTTCATTTACTGAACCTGCAAGGTCAGGTAGTGGCCCGATTAACCATGAACTCGGCTGTTGTGGAGTAGAATATGTCTGCAATAGTGTACGCATCTCATTGTGGTCGAGGACTCGTCCGTGAACCGTCTTGTGTACACTTTGTAAAATTGCACAGCTTCCTACGATAATTGGAGAGGCACTGGAAGTACCTGAAAAACCGCTTGTATAGAAATTTGTAGTATCAAAGCCGTAGAGATCACCATAGCCAAGAGTAAAAACATCCCATGTCCCGAAAGCGTGAACGTCTAAACGTTGACCATGGCTAGTGAAAGGAGCTGGACTATGATCGTTGTATGATGCTGCTACCATAATTGCACCTGAGAAGCGGAAGGCAGGATCAAAAAGAGAGCCATAAAAGGTACTATTATCGAGATCTTGTGCTCCATTCGCTCCTGCCTCAACTACTATACGTCCCATAGAAGTCACAGTTAAGATAGCGTCAAACTGATCTTGATAGTATTCAGCAGGAACATAAGCACCATCATTTGGTCCGCCATACTGTAATTCAATGAGAATTATGTCACCTGTATCGGAGGCGTTGGCAGCGGTGATCAGAGCTGTTGCGAGATCTAATGAGCCGATAGCAACTGTTCCGAGATTTGCATTGTACGCAATTCCCGTCATCCCAAAATTGTTTGAGTCTGCCGCAATCTCTCCAAGAACAGCTGTGCCATGATTGTACCAATCAGCAGTTCCAATTTTTCCTCCCGCAATATGCCAACTGTCGGTTCCACCATGCAAATCTTCATGAGATTCTACCCAGTTTCCCTCAATATCAATAACCATTACATTTTCACCGCGTCCGCCAGGGTTGCCCCATGCTGAGTAGGCATCGACACCAGTCGGAGCAGGTTGAAGATAATACTGACCAGCTTCATATGTTGGGGTTGCAACATTAGAAGGAGAGGCCAAAAGAGATTGTATTGTCACAAAACTTGGGGCAGAGGCGACTACTGGTTCAGGTTTGAAGTAGGCAATCTCTATAATATCAAGTTTGTTAAGCTCATTTACAAGATCAAGACGTTCCTGTGGAGTCATTGAGGCGGATGGTTCTATTCGGTAATAGAGTGAAAGATCAGGTAAGTTTAGATTCCCACGAAGCGAAGCAGAACTGCGAATCTGGTTGAGTACTGCAGGGTCAATATTGACATGTGATTTGATTGATGCAGATTTGTTGGATGTTGTTAGAAGTTGATT
This sequence comes from Candidatus Zixiibacteriota bacterium, assembly GCA_024277795.1. Classification (GTDB taxonomy): domain Bacteria; phylum Zixibacteria; class MSB-5A5; order GN15; family FEB-12; genus JAJRUL01. The sequence goes on along the minus strand of JAJRUL010000042.1, from coordinate 8,739 downwards.
CAACTTGTCCCAATCTTTACCGTTTCGATTGAATTTTCCGCTACTTAACTGTGGTTGTCCCATACCTTCAGCTAATTTGAAGACTATTTTGTTAGTGAAATCACTGTTTAGAGCTTTGTCATATACTGGTTTTTCGGCCACAACTCTTTTCAGCGCAATCGGTTTCGCAATAGGTGCTTCAGTTGTAGTAAACAGTATAGCACCGATTATTATAGTGTATCCAAAGATTGAATTAACTCTCATTTTGTAATTACCTCGACAACGTAAGTTATTTGTAGACAATCAGATTAGCATTCTAAGCTGACTCAAGATAACTGTAAAATGGATATTTGCAAGGTAATTCCTGTTGTCGCAGGATTTGATTCTGTTTATCCTGGGTCGTAAATGTCCTGTATCCCTTACGGTTTTGGTCCGCCTTTGAAAAGGTAATTGACTAGGAAAGAGAGGTCTCCAACATCAGGATATGGGGTTTCGTTAGTATTGCAGTATACAGAAGGACAGTTCTGTCCTCCCGAAGACCAAAGATATGAAACAAGACATGAAAGATCAGCAACATCAACTGTTCCGTTGAGATCATTGTCACACATATTCTCAACAATAGTAACCGATCCATGCACTGGTACAACAATAGTTGTATCGAGATAACCTGAGAGGTATGAGTAAGCATAGAGAGAATCGTATCCATTGTCTCCATTAGGCAATTCTGACCAGTTAAGGCAAGACGAACCTGCCCAAGCAGTACATTGATAAAAAACGGTGTCGTAGAGCGTATCGGTATGAACTCCGATTGAGTTGGCATTAGGATCAGAAAAATCAAAAGGTTTAGAGATTATCAGATCAGCAACATTGCCATTTGTCAAGTCGGGGAGAGGTTCCACGATAACAGGGACTCTGAGTGCAATTCCACCTTGTTGAGGCGGGAACCCCCTTTCATTGATTCCGTCGACACCAAAAACATTCGCGATGCATCGGAACCAGTACTGAGTTCCAACTGATGAGGAATCGATGACTTGAATGTATTCAAATCCACCGACAAGTGTTCCGACTGTATCGACATTTGGAACTGATTGTGTTGAGAATCGCACAATATCAGGTCGAGATGTTTTGAGTTGAAACTGGAATCCTGCAATTGTATCTTGGAAATTATCAATAGTAACATCAAGAAAAACAGTATCACCACGGTTCACTTCGAGATCGGGGATGTTAAAAATAATTCGTGGAGTTTGTGCATGTATTGTTGTAGCAATAACAACAAGTGCAATCGTAACAGATGCAAACAGATATCGATATAGACCGATTGAAAGTCTCTTTTCCATATTGCTCCTTGTACAATAAGTCGAGAAATAATTCAATGAGCTATAAATTCGATTTCTTGTCCTTATTAGATCTGTTCGATTTCGATATGTACTACATATAGACTTTCTATGGTTCAATGTACTATTTGTTCCTGTTTTGTCAACAGAAAATAGAACAGGCCACTGAAAGCAGTGGCCTGATACAAGTTGTCTTAAGAGTAGTTTTATGTTCAACTATTCAGGTTTATCAAATTGTGTCGCTGGTAGTTCTGGATTTATTGAACACTCATTGGTTTTGAATGTCATAATCTTTTTACCATCTGCCCATCGTTCAACGATAGTAGCAAGTGTTATACCGTCAAAATCACCGTATTCGATCATACGATCTTCGATTTCACTTTCACCTGTCGGAGTTCGTCCCCAATATGATTGGCTCACCAGTCGGCCATTCTTTTTGTCAAAGGCCATTTTACATATCTCTTCTCCGCTATCATCCAAGATCGATACAAAGTCGACAGCAACACCGTTGACCTCACCTTCTGAGTCATAGACTGCTTTGTAGTAGGGTGATTTTACTGCTTTGAACAAACGGATCATATTACGTTTTCTCGATTGGGCATCTTCAGTCTTGTCTTCATCTGTCATTTCGACAATTGAGCCTGTACGTTGGTCGGTCTTCCATCCTATGTCGCCGTTACGAACTTGGTAGAACAAGTTGCCCATAAAGTTCATTGTTGTGTACGATTTATCAGGATAATAATCAATGATTTCACTCTGGACAGGAAGTTCACCGTTAGGGGTAACAATCGTCATCGTTATTTTTTTGCTTATTGATTCTATGTTTGCAAATGCAGACAATCCACCATGGGCATCAATACTTCTGTTCAGAATTTCCTGTCCCCGTCCTGAAGAACCTTCGTCGACGATCACGGCACTCTTTTTGGGTTTACCCGAGGGAATAGAAATATCAATTTTTTCAGCTTCACCTAGTCCAAGTGAAGTGAGAGGTGCGTCAAATTCTTTTTCATTGCCAGCAATGAGAATAATCATTTGATCCGGGTGAAGATTCTTTTTTGCAGCGGCCATAACCATTTCAGGAGTGACTTTTTCTACTTTCTCTTTTTCCTGTTGGAGGAAGTCTTCCGGCATATTGTAGAAATCATACGTCATCATCCTGTTGAGGACCTCACCGCGTGAGTCAAAGTTAAACACGAAAGAATTGAGATATCCGTCTTTTCCTTTGTTCATCTCTTCTTTGGTTGGCATATCTGTTTGCATCGATTTAATCTGCTTGATCATTGCTTTGGCCGCTTGAATTGTACTCTGCGGTTTGGTTGATGCAACAGTGAAGAAGTAACCAGGGTAAGCAAAGTTTGAAATCATTCTGCCACCCGCTGAATAGGCAAGACCGAGTTTAGTTCTGACTTCATTCATCACACGGCTACCAAATCCTTCACCAAGGATTGAATTCATTACTATGCGGTCAGTATAGTCTTCATCACTAACAAGACCACCAATATGTCCGATACGAACATACGATTGTTCGGCGTCAGTCTTTTCAGCATAGTAGACCTTACTTCGCCATTCATAATTTACTTTTGGTGGTGGTGGGACAGGAGTTTCACTCCTTTGCCAATCACTGAATAGTGCAGTCAGTTTTTGTTTGATTGCTTCTTTATTGATATCCCCCCAAACAGCCAGTTGGATATTTTCAGGTCGAACATAACGGTTGTGGAAATCGACAAGATCAGCTTTTTCGATAGCAGAAATCGTTGCATATTCAGGATGTCTTCCGTACGGGGAGTCCGCACCATAGATCAGTTTGCGATATTCTCGCAATGCTATCGAACCGATATCGTCATTTCGTCGTGAGATGTTAGTCCGTTCTTGAACTTTTGCAAGGTCGATCTTGTCAGCTTCAAAGCGTGGATTTCTCAGTACTTCAGCTAGTACATCAAGTCCTAAGTCGCTATATTAAGAGAGGACATTGACATAAGCATTACCTGATATGATATCAAAACCTGTTTCGACTGATCCGCCAATACCTTCAAGCATCTCATCGATTTCGTCACCACTCCACTTTTTCGTTCCACCTGTTCTCATTACGGTACCACAGATTGAAGCAAGTCCGATTTTGTCAGCAGGTTCGAGGTATGAACCTGCATTGATGCGAACTGATGCATGGAACAAGGGGAGGGCATGATCCTCTAACAGGTAAATCTTCATACCGTTATCTAGTGTAATCTTGTCGATATCCGGGATTTGTAATTTGCTCAGTGGAGGATATTTCAGATTATTGACTTCAAGCTGTTCTTTGGCTGTGACAAATGATGCCAACAGAGTCAGAACTACAAAAAGAATGAGTATAGTTTTTTTCATTGTATGTTCCTTCACCTGCTCAGCTTCCACTTGTATTTAGGTAGCCGACTGTTCTATTTTTATCAGTAAAATATTTGTTCATTACTCTTTGGATATCTTCAGGTGTGACAGCATTGATTTTATCGAGCTCTTTGAAGAGTTCACGCCAGTCACCATATGTATTCTGATAACTTGCAAGTTGTCCTGCCATACCGAGGTTGTTAGTCAGTTGATTGATGAACTGTGCTTTTGCTCTAGCTTTAATCTTATCAACTTCTTCAACGGTCAAAAGCTGTTTTTTTAATTGTTCGACTTCGATAAAGATTTCCTTTTCGCACTCTTCATTAGTGTGACCTGCTGAGGGTAGAGCATATAGCAAGGCGAGGCAAGGATACTTATTTCCAGGGTATCCGGGGAATGCACCAACTTGAGCGGCTATTTTTTTATCTTTAACAAGGTTTTTATACAGCAAAGACGTTCGGCCTTGTCCGAGGTAATCCATAGCGGCTTCAATTGCGGGCCAGTCCTTGTGTGTTCCTTGAGGGATATGCCAAGCAACAGCGAAAAATGGCTGTGCAGGATCTTCAAGGATTACTCGTCTTTCACCCTTTTGTTCGGGTTCAACTGTTGCCAGTTCATTTGGACGAGGAGCGGCAGGAATCCGTTCCCAGTATTTTTTAGCAAGTTTGATAACTTCATCAGGATCGACATCCCCGACGATAGCGATAATCATATTCGATGGGACGTAATATGTTGCATAAAATTTTTCTGCTACTGATCGTGTGTAATTCTGAATGTCCGACATGTGGCCAATAATTGGAATTCCATACGGATGAGCTGTAAATGCCGCAGATTTGAGTTGATCTATCAATCGACTAATCGGGTTATTTTCGAGAGTCATCCGTCTTTCTTCAGCAATTACATCTCGCTCACGGTACATTTCGCGCAATACTGGACTATAAAAGCGATCTGACTCTAAATACATCCAGAGCTCAAGTTTGTTAGCAGGCAAGCTCATGATATAACTCGTTTGATCCATACCGGTTCCTGCATTGAGGCCAATGACACCTTCACGCTCTAGGATATTGTCCATCGCATTCGGTACAACTACTTCATTTGCTTTTTCTATGGCATCAGCAAATGCTTTTTCAAGCTCGGCTAATCGGGTGGAATCAGCTTGAAGGCCACGTTTGCGTTCTTCACGAAGCTCTAGCCAAACAGAATCTTCTATTGCCATCAAGATTTTTTCACGTTCGTAGTCAGTCGTTCCGAGAGTTTTAGTCCCCTTGAACGCCATATGCTCGAACATATGAGCCATTCCAGTATATTCTTTCGGATCATTCACACCGCCAACATTAACGTATGTTACGAACGAAGCGACTGGTGCATCATGTCTTTCCATGACAAGCACAGTCAGCCCGTTGTCAAGAGTATACTCGGTGACTGCATCTTCAAGGGTGGAAAAATCAAAAGCAGTGGTCATTGTAACTGTGACAAGCAGTGCTATTGTCAACAAAGACAACCGCTTGATTAGGTGAGTCATACTACCTCCATATAGATTAGCATTTTATTATTCATGAACCGACAATTTAATAGAGGCAGACGGGGGCTGTCAAGCACGCATCTTACGCGAAACAATTCTACAGAGTGATCAAAGAAGTGGAAGAACCACAGCTAGATCTAAGGAATAGAGTGTGTTGGTAAACTTCCCGAGTTGTTGTGTCAGGTATTGATCTTTTTGGGCGGATTGTGATCTGACAAGTATATTCGTATCAGGCAAATGCGACAGGTCACACAAAGCCACAGTAGCAACTTTGTGGAAGACCCGTCGTAACTATACTACCACAGTACTTAATCAACAAGCCTAATAGGATGAGCCTGTAGATCAAAGTATACAGGCTACCACCAGCTTATCAAACGAGGGGTGAAAGCATGAGGTAGATGTTCGTTTTGAGGTATTATTCGTGCTGTTATCCCGAAGCGTCCTGATTCATGACTGGTAACCTCACCCGAGAAGGCGTAGACACCATCTTCAGGTTGTCCATTGAGGACTGCCACGACTGGTTTGTAATCTAATATCTGTTCCTGTGAATCGAGCCGCCCTGAAATTAGTTCGACCTTGATATCATCGGGTTGAATTTGTCCGAGACATACCATTACAGTAATAGGGAATGTTTGGCCGACATAGACTGTCGCTCCAATATCAGGAATACGGACATCTTCTATTGTTAGTTCGTGCCACGATGATTTCATTCTGCTGAGCCAGGCAGTAACATCCTTAGCAAGTTTGAAATCGTCATTGCGAAGATCGTTTGCAGATTGTATTGCTGGAATATAGAACTCGTTAGTGTAATCCATCAGCATTCTCTGTGCTGAGAAATCTTGCCCTGCCATTAGAATAGAGGCCTTCATCTTCTTAATCCACTTTGATGGGAGGGAAACATCATTGCGATTATAAAATGTTGGGATGACTTCTCTCTCGAGTACTTTGTAGAGTGATTCTGCTTCCCGTTTATCTTGTTCCTCTATATTTTCATAGTCCTCGCCATTCCCAATCTTAAAACCTGTTTGGTCATTATATCCTTCAACCCACCACCCATCGAGAATTGAAAGATTCAAGGCCCCGTTTAACGCCGCTTTCATTCCCGATGTTCCCGAGGCTTCCTGAGGTCGTCTTGGATTGTTGAGCCAGACATCAACACCTTGCACAAGGTAGCGTCCAACATTTATGTCATAGTCTTCAAGGAAGATTATCCGATCGCGGAATCGTTCTTCTCGTGTAAACTCAATAATCTGTTTGATTATTTCTTTACCGGGAGTATCAAGTGGATGTGCTTTACCTGCTATGACAAGTTGGATTGGTCGCTCAGGGTCATTCACAATTCGATCTAAGCGCTCAGGATCAGAAAACAATAGTTGTCCGCGCTTGTATGTAGAGAATCGTCGAGCAAATCCGATTGTCAAAACTTGAGGGTCTAGGAGATGCTCCGCCCGATTGATATCAGATTGTGATGATCCCTGTCTTTCAAGTTGATTTTTGAGTCGTTTTCTTGCGAAGAATATCAATCGTTCTCGACGACGATTGTGAATACGCCACAGTTCAGCGTCAGGTATTTTCTTGACTCGTTCCCATACTTCTTTTGCTCCTGGTCGTTCTTTGTAACGAGGACCAAAGTAAGATTCAAACAATTCATCCATATCATGGGATACCCATGACGACGGGTGTACACCATTTGTTATCGCTTTAATTGGCACTTCTTCACGAGGCAGATTTGGCCAGATATTGTGCCACATATTACGCGAGACCTCACCGTGCAACTGTGATACGCCGTTGGCAAAGGCGGCAGTTTTTAAGGCTGCAACAGTCATACAGAAGGTTTCAGACTCATCCTCAGGCATAACTCGTCCGAGGGCAATAAACTCTTCCCAGCTGATTTCAAGCTCTTCAATGAAGTTTTGGAAGTAGCGTTTTACTAAAACAGGATCAAAACGTTCATTTCCTGCAGGTACAGGAGTGTGAGTAGTAAAAACAGTAGTAGACCAAACGTATTGGCGAGCTTCATCAAAACTCAGATTTTCACTCTTCATGAGGCTTCGTATACGTTCAAGTACGAGAAACCATGAGTGTCCTTCATTCATATGGAATATATCAGCCTTATGCCCCAAGGCTTCAAGCATCTTTATTCCAGCTACACCTAACACAATTTCTTGGCGGATCCGCGTATCTTTGTCGCCACCATAGAGTACAGATGTAATTTCCCGACATTTTGTCGAGTTTTCAGGGATGTTAGTATCAAGCAGGTATAGGGGGATAATCCCTACTTGTGCTTTCCAAATTTGAACCTGAACTGGTGTGTCATCTAGATTGACAGTTACTCGTATTGGTCGGTCATTTTCATCTTTGACCAAGCTGACAGGCATATGATACCAGTCATTTTCTTGATAACGTTCTTGTTGCCATCCATCTGAAGAAAGTGATTGTCTGAAATATCCGTAGCGATAGAGCAAGCCGATCGCAACCATTGGTAAACCGAGATCAGAGGCTGATTTGAGTGTGTCACCTGAGAGTACCCCAAGACCACCTGAATAGACGGGAAGCCCAGTATCCAGTCCATATTCAAGTGAAGAATATGCTATCGTGCTATCAGTATGATTTCCATATTTGTAAAAGAACCATTTCTTGCGCGATAGATAATCTTGATATTTAGCATGAACCCGATCAAGACTCGCGACGAATCCGTCATCATCAGATGCTCTTTGTAATACTTCCTGTGGAAGCCTTGAAAGCATTTCAACTGGGTTTTGATAACATTCTTCCCACATTTCGGGGTCTAGTCTGATGAAAAGTTTAACTAAATCCCAATTCCAGGAATACCAAAGATTGTGTGCCAAGTCGTGTAATTTAAGAATCCGCTGTGGCAATTTAGGAAGAACAAGAAATTGACGAACATTCATTTATTTACTCCATTCGAGAACCTGCCATCGATTCATTGCTTAAATCATGGTTTGTTCTTATGAGGACGGGAAAGTCCTTTCTTCACATGTTTCGCACTACTACAGAGTTTTATCGCCTTAAACAAGGATTTATTTAACATTTAAAGATCATTTGCATATTTTACACCTAAGCAACCGAATGTTCACTAGTAAACCAAAAGCTTTTTTATGACGACAGTATATTTATGCGAAAGAAGTTCCACAAAATTAGTTGAATAAGAATATAAAAATGGAGTATTTTTCAGGTATGAATGATATCCCTAAGCGAATTGGCGTACTAACGGGTGGGGGAGACTGTCCCGGATTAAACGCTGTCCTGAGAGCGATCGTTAAGACGGCTGAGAATGACTATGACATGTCTGTTATAGGTTTTCTTGATGGTTATGAAGGTCTAATTGAGAACAGGTATAGAGAATTAAGACCACGAGATGTGTCCGGTATCCTGACTTTAGGCGGAACTATACTTGGAACATCAAATAGAGCAAATCCTTTCAAGTTCCCTGTTCTGCAGGGTGATGAGTATATTTATCTCGACAGGTCAAGTCAGGGTATCTTGAATTTTGAAGCGTTGGGTTTGGATGCTCTTATCGCT
>JAJRUL010000041.1 GCA_024277795.1 Candidatus Zixiibacteriota bacterium | reverse complement strand
CGATGGAATCTAAATGATCCTTTTACAGCAACATAATAATCTTCTGCTACAGGATCGACACTCCAAAGACCAACTCTGTCCTCTATCGCCTCTCGTTGCCCTGCTATCATATTAATAGTCTCTTTACGGTCAAGATCCGTATCCTTAAACAGATAAACAGAAGCAAGGCCCCTTCTAATCATTGTAAGATTCACAAACAGAGTATCATCGACATAAAGATACCCAAGCAATCTCCCATATTTGTCACGTCGTTTATGTGCGAATTCAACGCGAACACGTTTGTTCAGGGTCAAGTCTGTAAGATATGCTGTCGCCTCTTTATACAACCGCTCCCCTTTTTCAGGCGTATCAATTGTCAACAGTCTAAGTCGATCCCCACCGAGGAGTTCAACAGTATCGCCATCAAGTACCTTTACTACAACAAAACGATCTCCAACGGATCGTTCTGGCCCGATCTGATCGACGAACCTGAAAACAATAAGAGCTATCACAAACAGAAGCACAATCGACCAACGGAGAGGTCGATTGTATCTTATGAGCCGATGTCGTTTACGTGCCATCTGTTTTTATCCCCGACCAACCAAACTCTGTCGGTCTCACTTCAATAAGAGTCTCTACCCTTTCTCGTATATCTTCAATATGGGTAATCAGCAGGATTTGCGGAAAAAACTGCTTCAAGCGTGAAAGAGCGTGTAAAATAAGCTCCTTGCGACCATCATCCTGACTGCCAAAAACTTCATCTAGAATAATAAATGACCTGTCCAAACCGGCCGATTGGGTCAATGCTTGAGAGATAGCCAAACGAAGACAGAGATTAGCCAAATCTTTTTCTCCTCCGGAAAAGCGGTCAACACCGTAAAACTCACCATTATCCATGATCCGCAAGTCGTATTTCTCATCCAATTCGACCATTGTATATCGCCCATCAGTCATCTCGGTCATCAAACGACTAGAAATGTCAGCAAGAGTTGGTCGAATCCTTGATATGAGATGCCCTCTGAAATCAGAAAACAGAGAAGCCAGTTTCACCCCGTAATACTGTGAGACCTGGATCTCTTCCAGCTGTTTTTCAGCATCGGCTAATTTCTTTTGTAGCTCTTTTTTGCCACGTAACTCGGTCTTGACAAGCTCTTGCTTCTGTTTCAGGCTGATAAAGCTATCTCTGGTCTTCTCTCTTTCTTGTTGAGCCAAAGCATGCTTCTCGACGATTGACTGATACTTTTCAGTCGAGAACTGTAGCTGTTCTTTTTCCAGCAAGAGCTTTGAAATCAACTCTCTCTCTTGAGCAAGTTGCTTTCCTACCTTCTCTTTCTCACCCTCAGCTACAGCTTTCCTTGTCAATCTCCCCTCTAACTGCTCCTTTTCTGTTTGCAGTTTTTTTAGTTCGATCAGTTTCAACTGCAGGTTGTTCAATTCTTCAGGATTAAAAACAACATTACCCATCCGACTGAGATCTGCCTCAACCTCTTTTTTCCGTTCATTGAGCTTCTTTAGCTGTTCTTTGGCCTCATCCCCCTGCTTGCGAAGATGTTCTCTCTTTTGTATCCCTTCTCGCCTGAGTGTTAGTTTACTCTCCAGCTCATGCAGTTCCTCTTTTCGCGCTTTTCCCTGTGAAGATACAAGAGCCTGTCGCTCCTCCAGTTTCAGTAATTGTTCATCTAAACTATTCAGCTCTACACCAAAATGAGATCTGATTTCAGCAATATCCTTCCCCAAAGGTCTATGACATCGATCACACACAGACTCAGCACCTAATTGGTCAATCTGTTGAATCTGAGTGAGTAATTTCTCTTTCTGTCCCTTGGTAGCCTTCAATTCAGCCAGAATAATCGCATATTCATCCCGATCCTTCTCAAGCAGTTTGCGATTCGTTGCTACTATCTGCTCAATCTCTTCTGGGATCTCCGTCAGAGTTTTTTCAATATCTGATAGTCGATTCTGGATATCTCCCAACCGATCATTACAACTACTTGTCTCATGTATTATGCTTGCAAGGTCACCCTGCAGTTTTTTCTTCAATTCAAGGGTCATAGCCGATTGCTTGAGTGTATCTATTGACTCCTCAATTGACCCCAATTCTTCAAGTTGGTTAGACAAAACAGCTATTCTCTCTGTACTCTCAACGAGTTGCCTGATTTCGGAGGTGAGCTCAATCTCACGTTCCCACAGAGCTTTTTCAGTCTTTTGATGAGCATCCAGTTCAGCCCTGAGTCGCTCAAAAGAGGCCTGCTGGTTCTGAACAGCCTTGAGTTCTTTCGTTTGCTCCTGAAGCATTTTCTCAGCCAAAATCGACTGTTCTTCTACTTCTTTGACCTTAGGCGATAATAATTCATCCTGTTGAGTCAATTGCTTCACTTGGAGTTCAATTGATGACTTTTCTTGCAGTTGTTCCTGAAGCATTCCTGCCTGAGCTTGACTTACCCTGTTTTCCTCTTTGACATTCTTGATCGCCCGATCAAGGCGTTCGATTCCTAACATACCCGCCAAATGATCTTTACGTCTGGCAGGCTGAAGATCGGTCAGGGTATTGAGTTCCTGCTGTCTGGCCAAAAAGGAAGTCAAAAAACCTGCCCAATCAAGACCTAAAAGCTCGCCTATATACCCTTTAGTTTCGCTAACTCCGACAGATTCAGATTTTTCCCCGCGATACAATTGAACTTCGGCCCGTTCATTTCGTCCGATAAGTTGCCGTACCACTTTATATGTTTCATCATGGATCTCAAATTCGAGCGTAACAGTACAATTTTCGTTCTCTGATGCAAAAGACGATTTGATCTCCCCTTTGCCTGATCTGGCCGCCTGATTTCCGTACAAAGCCCATGCTATTGCCTCAATTATAGAGGATTTGCCCGCTCCATTCCGACCAATCAAGCCGATAACCTGATCTGTAAAGTTGAGCTTTACATCCCGAAGAACTCTAAAATTCTCAATCTGAAGTGAAACTAGCCTCATAAAGAGAATGATTGCCCTCAACAGCGTTCTGTCAAGCGCTGTTCTGAGAAAGTGATATTGTCATTTCCAAGCTCTCTAATGTCGATTAACTACTAAAATCAACGTTTCTGAGGCGATTACAGATATTTGGAAATAATTTCCTATTTAACTCTTGACAAAGTAGAACTTTAGCATAACTTAGGGGCGAGCGTGTGTTAGGCGTTATTTGAATCCGAGAGCCACAAGTGATTTGAATTCTGCCGCCCCAATACCTTTTTGTTACTACAGATTGATAACTAGACCGGTCCCTCCAATGTTTAGGGACTTTACAACACTTAGGTTCTGCCCCCTCTTTCTGTACAGTAATTGTACTGTGAAGGAGTTATCAGATGGTTGTGTTGTAACGTGCATATCTCTCCAGTAGTATCGCAACCTACCCAACCTCTATTGTGACTGAACCCAACATTCATTAAACAATGTTTGGTGGTGTTACTCTTAGGAGGTGACACTTTTTTTTGATATTTTTATCGTAAATGATCTTGAAGCGCAGAAGCACAGATCTTTTTGACACATCTAATCTGTTGATTAGGAGATAAAACTCCGACTCCAACGATAGGAATGAAATGAATTTGTTAACTAAAGATATTGTCCCATTTCTCCCTAGACAAACTCGGGACATGGAGATTTGCCACATGACTGTCGATAATACGATAAGTTCGGTTAATTTTCAGCCTTTAGGTCACAAATCTATATTTTCCTTGTTAAGGAGGAAATAAATGTTAAGAAGACTGTTCATCGCAGTATTCGTGATAGGTCTTATAATGACCTTGAGCGGTACAGCATTTTCAGATGTTGTAAAAGGTCAATTGAATCCGATCGAGCGGATTAACCCGAGCAATGCCCGTTTTACTGACATTGCCGACGCACGACCGACTCAATCAACCTTTAAGAAACCTGAATCAGCCTTGCAGAAAGTTCCCGCAGGTGTGAATATGCCGGCCCCGCCGTCGACATATTTTTGCGATGTCCAGGATTATACCTCAGGTGCGCTTGCGTACTTTTGGACAATCCCGGATGCCTACGGTGATGACCTGTTTAACATGCGTTTTTCGGTAGAAGCTGACTTTCACTGTACGTTGAAAGTTGCCCATATCGCAATGTATGGAACAGCAATGGTCGGTACACCGGACATGCGTGTTTATCTATGGGACGATGATGGTTTTGGATTCCCGGGAAACAAACTTGACTCTGTGGACATTCTCAATGCTGCCCTGCCAACCGCAGGTGCCGCTTATGTCTCAGCCGATTTTTCGGCTTCGGGTTGGGTGTTCTTCTCAGGAGATGATTATCACTACGGCTGGACCATTCTTCCGAATGCTCCCGGTGACGTACTTGCAATCCTCTCTGATGCCGCCGACGGTCCTTTTGTCGGTGAAGAACGAGCCAGTGAAAACTATGCTGGAGCCTGGGGGACGATGTTAAACGATTGGGGTCTCGACGTTTCGTTCTTCATTCTGAGCGAACGTTGTTGCACCAATGCTTATACCGATTGCTATACGCAAACTTATGCTACCAATGTTGCGTACTACTGGAGAGCTCCTCACCCAGTTTGGGGTGATGCAGCTTATTCTCAGCGGTTCACAGTTGGTGGTCCTGAAACACTAACGACCGTAGATGCCGCCATTTACGATCCAGGTGACGGCTCTTTCGGTAATGACGATGTCACAATCACTGTTTACGGTGATGTTGGCGGTCTACCGGATCCAGCCAATGTTCTTGCATCAACAACTATCCTAGCTGGTGGTTATTCTGCTTTCCCATCGTATACTACATTTACTTTTGGGACAGTAATCAATCAGACTTTCCACCTCGCCTTCTCTTCTTCAGGTGCTCCTGGAGTAGATTATGAGTCTATCATGTCATCCGACGGTTCGGACGGCGTAGCTGGCTCAGCCTCAGATTGGGGTGGCGGTACTTGGGTTGATATGCTTTCAGGATGGGGACTTGATGTCAACTTCTTGTTAGATGCTAATCTCTGTAAAGACCAGTTCACTATCTGTACAGTCAACGACTGTGCGGGTGGTCTTGCTTACTACTGGCGCTTGCCTGATGTCTATGGTGACTATGCTCAAGCACAGAAGTTCCAAGCTGTTGGTGCGGCTTGTGAAGTCAGAGATACATATTTTTATCTTTACTGGTCCGGCACTGAATCCGCTCTGCCTCTCTACACTTATACATCTGATGTAAATGTGTATGCTGATGCAGGTGGTGTTCCTGGTGCTATCATAGCTACCATTACAGTTGGTCCAGCTGAGTATGCTGCTGCCGGTATGACACCTGGTGGCGGTGTAGGAATCCTTAATGTCGACTTCGGTCCTGCACAGGTTTCTGTACAGGGTAATTTCTGGGTCGGTATTGTTTCTAATGCTCCAACTCCAGATGAAGGTATTCGTACACTTTCTGACGCCGGTGGCGCCGGAATCTGTGACGACTCCTACTATGAATACTGGGGTGTTTGGGGCCAAATGGGTGGTGACTGGGGTCTGCCAAGCGACATCGCTATGCAACTCCAAGTTGAAACCTGTTGCATGCCGTTTACTGGTGCAGATTGTGCCACTATTCCGGCTGTAGATTGGTTCACCAAAGCAGGTAATAACGAGCGTACAGGCCATTCGGCCTATGCCGCTGGTGATGCCTGGTGTGACATGACCCAGGTTTGGGCATTTGAACACCCAACAGATGGTATTTCGTTTACAGAACCGGTCATCTATGATGATCGTATTGTAGCTTCTTTCGGCTCAGAATACCGCGTATTCCAGCTTGACGGAACTCCTCTGTACACGCACTCCGCTGTATCACCATTCCCTGCCTCAGCAATCCGCTGTGCACCACTCGTTACTGTTGTCCCTGCCTTTAATGGCGGACTTCCTGTAATGTTTGTGTCCGGTGGTGATCAGAACTCTGTCCAGGCTCTTGATTTTAATACTGGTACAGTTCTCTGGTCTCGTGACATCGGTACTGTTGGACCAAGTGGCCTTTATGGTCCGACTCGTTGGGGAGTATTCTCTCTGATAGGTTCCAGCTTGTACTGGGTTACTGATGATGGTATCCTTGTAGGTGCAGACGCTACAACTGGCGCTCTCCTTCCAGGCTACCCGTATAATCCTGCTGGTGCCGGTGGTTGGATTTCTCTGACCTCTGATGGTACTAACCTGTTCTTCGGAACAGCAAGCACAGGTCTTGAAGGTGACATCTATTCAGTAGATGCCGCTACAGCTACTCTGAACTGGCAATTGTCAGCTTCTGGTGGTCTTCAAGCTGCTGCTACATACTCAGCATACAACGGTGACGAACAATTCACCGGTGGTATTGCTATTGAAAATGGCGTTCTGTATGCTAACTCCCGTGCTTCGGGTGGATACCCAACAGATGGTATTTTCTATCGTATAAACACAGCTGACGGTTCCTTGGTTGGTGCTGTTACACCTGCAAACCGTGTTCTCTACAGTACTCCTGTAGTCGATATTAATCACGTGTATATGCCTGCTCTCACTGGTTGGGTTGCAGCACCTGCAGGCGGTAACATCTATGCTGTCAATAAGCTTTCGGGCGTAATTGACTGGACATTCAGCTCTGCTTCAGGTGGTCGTTACTACTCAGGTGCTTTGCTCACTTGTGAACCAGAACCGGCTGCTGATCTTCTTTATGCCTTTAACGAAGATGGTTTCCTCTCCTGTATCAACTCGGTAACAGGTGAAGAAGAATACCGTCGTCGCATTTTCAATGTTCCTGGCTATGCTGCGAATATTGGACATGGTGGCGCTATTGGCAAAGACGCTCTTGGTGCAACAACTATTGCTTTCGGAACTCACTGGGGTAACCTGGTTGTGATGAAAGACAACAATGTTATGCGTCCGCGTCTTGAACTGCAAACAAACAGCCCGGCTGTTGCTGTTGAGTTCGGATCTAATCCAAACTTGATCGTCACAATCCCGGCTACTTTTGTCAATACTGGTTGTGCTGATCTTACGTTCAGTGCTGTCAATGTTGATGAACTTGACTTTGGCGTAGACGTTCCTGACTTTGCTTCTGCCAATATGGTAGAATCAGCGTTCATGGATCGTGCGAACAAGATTGCTGATAAACTGGCTCGTGATGCTTTCCTTTCAAAGTATCAACAACCTAACACCAGCATTCTCAATGAGAGCGCAACTCTCAGCGTACGTGAACAAGGTAACGAACGCTTAGTCAACAATACTGCGGCAGGTTTCCCTCCGTACCTGAACTCCGTTGTCTTCCCAGCTGTTGGTAGTGTCATCCTCGCCGGTGATACCGCTGACTTGGTACTCGACGTAATTCAGCCGGCCATCAACCGTGGCCCGCAGGCATTCTATATTCAACTCGGAACCAATGACCCTGACTTCTTCATCAACAACACAACGTTGATGCCTCAGATGCGGGTGACTTTGGTTGGTGGTTGTCTCATAGATACTACTACTCTTGAGTTTGGTACAACTGCTCAGAACGTACAACTCGTAACCAACACTGGTCGCTTAGGCACTGGTGACTGGGATCCACATGGTTTTGATATTGATGGCGACGCTGTTTCCTACTATCAGGGATCATTGGTCTGGCAGGTTTCGACCTATCAGGTAGCCACTCATACTCAGGACTGGACCTCAGGCGGTGGCGAGAACGACGCTCACGTATCCATGCAACCAGATCCAAACTGGTGTGATAACCAGTGTAAGCCATCTATTGATGCTGCTGCGACTCTTGGTTACATGACTACTGACGGCGGTTTGACATATAACGCTATTACTGGTGGTCTCGTTTGCGCCAGCTATCTCGACTCTGTACAAGCCTTCTGGGTTAACGGATTCGATGATTGGGGTGCACCGTTTGATAATGACTCAACTATGGGTCTTTATGCAAACACTCGTACCGCCGGTGCTGTTGGCGTACCTGAACTCAATGGCGTAACTCTTGAAATCATGGAAATCACCGAACGTAACGGTGTCGATGTCCCTAACTGGAAACTGTTGGAGATCTGGGACTGTGACGTAGGTGCTGACTTAATTGGTTATGACGCTTCTGTCTCAGCCGCTTGGGCTTATAACCCAGGTGTTGCAGATGTCGCTTGGGGTCAGATTAAGATTCCATTCGGTTGTGGCGAAGAACCAATGGTCGGAAACTTCGGTTTCTATGGTGCTTCAGGTGATCCAGGCGCTGGATTCTGGGGATGGAATGTCTTCTGGGATTCACTTGATGTATGGGTCAACATGGGTCCTGGCCTTCACCTCCCACTAGGCAACATGTCAGGTGGTGACGGTGAAGCTATGGCTTACATCGCTCAGCACGACTTTACTGCTAACGAAACTTACACCATCGGTGTTGCTCACTTTGCCCAATTCGGCATGACTGATGCATCCAATGGTGCTGAACTTGCTCCTCTTGCTAACTTTGTGAACAAGTGGGCCGGTTTCGGACGCGGTGATGTCAACAATGATGGCGACATCAACCTGGTAGATATCATTTATCTCGCTAACACTGTCAACGGTGGACCTGGCGCTGTGCCTTTTGAGCACTTGTCTGATGTCAACGATGACTCTGTTATCGACGCTAATGATGTTACAGCATTGATTGACTACTACTTCAACTGCGGAGCTTGCCCTGCTGGCTCCTTCGTCTTCTAATTTGAAGATAGAAGTTAGTTGTTGATATAGAGAAGCGAGGCTTTTGCCTCGCTTCTTTTTTTTGGCTTCAACTCCTCTTATTTGGTATAATGCTCATATGAATGATGTGGAGCGAGACAAACAGATAGATCGGCTCTCTGAGCTATTGATTGATCTCTTTGAAATCGACGCGGTCTATTGGCAGGGGGAAAATATTGTATTCAGTCTTTCATTTCGATACCAGCGGGATAAATCGACAAAGTTAATTAGTGAACGCTTGAAAACAGCTGGCTATCGTTATACCCTGAACAGAACAGATGACCAAGTAACTATTGAAATAGATCCAAAGAAAAGACTCTATATTCCACCTATCAACATCCTACTTTTCCTGCTGACGCTCATATCGGTTTATATCGTTCCTATATTCTTGAGGAACTGGATGCAACCATCGATTGATAGTGCGATAGCAGGAACGATGAGGGATCTTAAAGCGGGAGCAGGTATTGAATTTACTGTCGCTATGATCTCAATCCTCTTTGTTCATGAAATGGGACACTTCATTGCAGGGCGAAGAAGAAACATCATTACATCATGGCCGTATTTTATCCCCGCACCGAATATTATTGGTACTTTTGGTGCAATTATTAAATCGAAATCTCCTTTCCAAAATAGACGTGATCTGATCGAAGTTGGTGCTTCAGGGCCGATTGCAGGTTGGATTGTTGCTTTGGGATGGTTGCTTTATGGTCTTTCACAATCTGCCATACTTCCAGTTGGAGCATTTTCTACTAAAGATATGTTTTTTGCTATGGATGGTGAGTCAATCCTGATGAGAGTTGCCACATATCTACTCGTTGGTCAAGCTCCAGAAGGTTCATATTATCTGTTGACTGAAGCGGCATTTGCTGGTTGGGTGGGACTCTTGATCACAGCAATCAATATGTTACCTATTGGTCAGCTTGATGGTGGTCATGTTGTTTTCGGATTGTGGCGTAAGCGTCAGCACTATCTCGGCAAGTTGGCAATGCTCGGGCTGTTTGGATTAGGTTTCTATGGTGGACCTATGTGGTGGTTCTTTGCCGGTTTTGGGCTTTTTTTTGGCGTGAAGCATCCACCAACATTGGATGATAATCAAAAGTTATCCCGTACAGCATTTTGGCTCGGGATTGTTTCGCTTATTATTTTGATAATCTCGTTTACACCGATGCCTTTTCGGTAACAACAATTTCATCAAGACATGAGATATCTTCAGACCGACCATACATCTCTTCGAAATTGACTTCTCCGCGTCGGATCACACCAAGAAAGACATCCACTATGTTCGGATCGAACTGGATTCCACGATATTTGACTAACTCACCAACAGCAACGGCAAGAGATGCCCCTTTCCGATATGGCCTGTCAGAGAGAATAGCATCAAATGTATCGACGACAGAGAGGAGACGCCCTTCAATAGGTATCTCGACACCTTTAAGTTTTTTGGGATATCCTTTACCGTCCCAACGCTCATGGTGAGATCTGATATATGGAATAGCTGGTTTAAACAGATCAATTCCTCGAATGATTCTTAACCCAACTTCAGGATGTGATATCATTTTCTTACGCTCTTCGTCGGTAAGTGCTGATTGCTTGTTCAAGATCGAATCGGGGACACCAATCTTCCCTATATCATGTAAAGTACACCCCATCTGCAGGCACATAACCTGATGGTCATCCCAGTCAAGAGCATGTGCTACCATTTCAGCCAATCTGGTAACGCGATCGGTATGACCTGCGGTATATCGATCTCGTGCTTCAATAGCGTTAGCCAGCCCACGAATCGCTTCAAGATACGATCTCTGGACATCCTGATAAAGCTTATGGTTTGACATCGCTGATGCCGCGGCATTTGACAAAATAGTCAATACGTCAAGTTGTCCTGGAGTGATTCTTCCAAATTGTGAGATAATCCGAAGGTTTATTACACCATGCAGAGTTCGACGAATAAAGACTGGTTGTAAAATAGCCAGTTCGATTTTTGATTCGCCGTCATGCATAATTCTTTTCGCTTCAATCACCGGTTTACTACTCTTGGTACGGGCGAATTTGTTCAAAACCGATTCATCGAGTACCACCTCTTCTAATTCTTCTCGATCGCAGGCTGATGCAAAACGAAGTACTTCTCGAGTCTTCGGAGCTATCTCAAAGATCCCTGCGGCCACTGCTCCCAATTCTTTTTTGCATGATTCGACGACCATATTCAAGAAATGGTCTATATCTATTCCCGCGGCATCTGCATTTGCAATTTTGAGGAAGTCGACCTGTCCTCTCAGTCGGACATTATCACGAAGAATCTTCTGATGTTCAATAGCACGTTTGACCGTCGACTTCAGTAGATCAAGCTTGAACGGCTTGACCATAAAATCGTATGCACCCTTCTTCAAAATCGATATGGCGGCTTGAACTGTCGGGTGAGCAGTCATTAATATAATCATGGCATCAGGATGACGCTCGATTGTCGTCTCAAGGATCTGTTCACCTGAGTGTTCTCCCATGACTAAGTCAGTAATAACGAGATCGATAGGATTGTTCTTAATATGCTCAAGTGCCATTTTAGGGCAATTAAAGACAGACAATTGAAAATTATCTGCTTTGAGAGCCTCGCTGATAATGTTACAAATATGCTCCTCATCATCAACTATGAGAACATGAATTGTAGAATCGCCTATCATAGGTTTCCTCATAAAAATATCTACTCGTTTTATCGTCCTATGACTGAATTACCAAACAATGATATCCGTTTCTGTTTAATAATTGGACTGAATCTATTCGCTATTATTGGAGTTTGGAATTGATAAGCTATTCTACAGAGCTTCTTCTGCTCGATATGATGATCTGACCAAAGGAGCTGAGTATACTTTTTCTATGCCTGACTCAATAGCCATCTGTTTTAGAGCAACAAACTCATCAGGATGAAGATAACGATAAACAGGGTAATGCTCTTTTGATGGAGCCAAGTATTGTCCGATAGTTAGAATCTTGACCCCTGCTGTAGCCAGGTCATCGAACACGTGTTTAAGCTCTTCAAATGATTCAGAGACACCAACCATCAAACCTGATTTAGTTACAATTCCAGTTTCACATATATCCTGAAGCAAGTTCAACGATTGGTTATATTCTGCTGCTGGTCTTAGCTGTGGATAGAGCCTTGGAACTGTTTCAATATTATGGTTAAAAATATCTGGCCTTATTTCTGCAATAGTTTTCTTAACCGCTTCAACCCCTCTAAAATCAGGAGTTAATATCTCTACAGTAGATTCGGGTAATGCTCTTTTAACAGCTTGTACGGTCAGCTTGAAATGCCCCAATCCCCCATCAGGAAGATCATCACGAGTGACCGATGTAATAACGACATGCTTCAGTTTGAGAGATTGTGCAGTATTTGCAACTCTTTCTGGTTCAGTCGGATCCGGCAATGATGGTCGGCCTGGATTGATGTCGCAAAAATGACAATTTCTCGTGCATTTGGGTCCGAGAATCAAAAAAGTAGCTGTCCCTCTGTTGAAACATTCTCCTCGATTTGGACAGTTGGCAGACTGGCAAACTGTATGTAGCCCCTGTTTGGACAGTAAAGCATTTACTTTAGCGTATTCAGCCCCACCAAAACCACGAACTTTCAACCATTCTGGCTTTCTTATAGCGGATTTCGTTTCATTGATCATTTTTTTATCAAATAGTAGGGTTTTGGCTATACATTTTTCAATTCCTGTTCTTTTCTTGATCAAGTATAGTTGAAATAGCACGATAATCAAGGAAAAGGCCGGGACCTTATTCCCGGTATAAAAAAATGTCCCTCAAAGGAGTTGTCTAATGTCGCGACTGCTGATTATATGCTGCTGTTTGATTCTACTCTTGTCGACGGCTGTTCTGTCTGCTCAAAAGAAGCAGGCACGTATCGAAAAAATTGCTAACACGGTCCCGTCAGAGTTACGAGCCGCTCCATCATTGGCGACCGCAGATACCTGTATAGTCCGTCATGACCAGGGAATTGTGTACAAAATCGACGGTTGGGTCGTTGGTAATGAACTCTATAAAGGCTATCAAGACCCTGCAGTCTCATGTGGGTCGGGTGCGTATCCGTTCACGGTAACAGAGATTACTATGCCAATGTACTTTGCCCGAGCAACATCAGTTGTCGTCTCAGTTGATATTGAAGCAGTTGATTTGACAAATCCCGCCTGTCCTGCTCCAGGTGCGCTTATGGCACTATCGAGTGAATATACCCTCCCTGTCCCTGACTTCGGACTCTGGAATGTCGTAATTCCTTTGGATACTCCCGTTGTTGTCAACGGGCCATTCTTTGCGGGTGTCTTCTTGGGTAATATTTTCGACCCACTTGATTCTGCCGCAGTTGTGATTGATACATTCCCGACCAATTGTGTAACATACAATATATGGGATACAACAATCGGTTTTGTCGATCTAACTAATAATACAATGTGGAATTTCCCCGGACGATTGGTTCTCTATGCAACGGGTGTTGCGGGTGGTGTTCCAGCAGGTCCCCCACCTTCAGTAGAATTCATAACACCGAAAAGACAAGATACGTTGTTCGGTTCAAGTGAGCTTTGGGTGTGGGAAAGTTCAGGCTCGACTTCTATGGACTATGTCTCGTTTGAATATCGAAGCAGTACCGGTGGGTATATCGAAATCGGTCGTGACTTTGATGGGACCGCTCCTTTAAGAGATGGAACAAACCCCTCGGGTACAGGATTAGGGTTTAGTGCCCATTTTGATTTTTCGTCACTATCTGAAGGTGTATACACAATACGCGCAACTGCTTTTGACACTTTAGGGCAATCTTCGTCAGACAGTGTAACGGCGTACCTTGAACCAACTCCTCCGATTCCTGCTGTTGTCTCACCTGTTGAAGGAAGTGCCTTTTGCAATCAACTCGATCTGCTAATTACGAGTAACGATGAGAACCTCTCTTATGTGCAGGCACTTCGTCAAGTTGCCAATGATAATTATATGGCGGGAATGATTTCTGCAGGACCTCCGACACAAGGTGTGCAATATGTCGGGCCATGGGCCGCATCGCTAGCTCTTAAGCTTTGGTACGACCGAGGATACCGTCAACCGATGATGGAAGGGTTTACTGTACTGACAATCCCTACACTTGCTGACCGACTCGCTGTTGCGTGCAAAGTGGTCGAAAATGGCGGTACGACAGATGAGGCTATGGTGAGTGGGTTACGTTCATATCTGATGTCAAAAGGAAACGAGTTCAATGTTGAGTATTTGCATAGTCCCGGATACTTCGATCTACGACGAGCTGTCGAAGACGGCGGAAACGCTGTTATAGTCGGACTCGGTGGCACCCCCGGAACGTGGGTTGCAATAAACGGTTTTGCAGGTTGGGAACAAACAGACGGTTCATATTTAGTCAATATTTCCAATCCGCTTACTGGCACTCAGGGAAATGTTGCTATGCGATCAAGCTTCAACCAATGGGAGATGTTGGTTTCTGGTAGTTGGCAGACTGTTGATATCATGGTTACTATCATCCCGAAACTCTGGACTGTCAGCCGTGCGTCGATGGGAGCAGATCTCAACGGTACCGACGGTTGGTCAATCAACTGGTCACCCACCGGTTTGACTGATGGTCAATGGATTTATGTACTGACGATCGGAAGTGATGCAAACAATATCAAAGGTATGGATGGGCTTGTGCTCAACTATAATTGTAGTCAGGCGTTTATAAAAGGTGATTACAATGGTGATGGTAGTGCTGATATTATCGACTTAGATTTTCTTATCAAATATATTT